>JAJFIM010000205.1 GCA_021774995.1 Alphaproteobacteria bacterium
ACCAACGGATGTTTCGACATCATCCACGGCGGCCACATCGAATTTCTGCAACGCGCCAAGGCGCTGGGCGACGTCCTCGTCGTCGGACTGAACAGCGACGACTCCATCCGCCACCTCAAGGGCGACGGTCGCCCGATAAAAAACGAGCACGAGCGCGCCAACATTTTATCCGCCTTGAAATACGTCGACTACATCACCGTGTTCAACGAACTCACGCCGGAAAGCCTGATCCGCGGCGTCCGCCCGGACGTCCTGGTGAAGGGCGACGACTACAAACTGGAAGAAGTGGTGGGCCGGGAGATCGTGGAAAGCTACGGCGCGAAGGTGGAACTGGTGCCCATCGTGCAGGGACTCTCCACCACGAACACGGTCGAAAAAATCCGGCGAGGCGCCGGGGCCAGTTAACGTAACTTCAAGGGAAACGTTGCGGCTACAAATGAAAGGGAATCACTCAAAAGGCGGCATGGTTTATGCGCCACAGAATCCGTGAAGCTTGTAACACTGATGGGATAAAGCTAAAAGGAGTTGTGGAAGTGGACGAAACCTATCTAGGCGGAAAAGAGAAAAATAAGCATAACAATAAGAAGATGAAATCTGGTCGGGGTACTGTTGGTGAACAAGCTATTGTGGGGCTAAGGAAACGTGACGGAAGGGTAAAAGCCATGCCATCTACAAAGACTGACATGCAATCGCTACGGGATATTATTCAAGGAAATGTCGAAGAAGGAACAACTGTCTATACTGATGACCACGGTGGATATACCGACCTTCACACCTTGAATTATAAGCATGACCAAGGCCATCATTCTGCAAAACAATACGTTAATGGCATGGCCCACGCAAACGGCATTGAAAGTGTATGGGCGGTTATCAAGCGGGGATATAACGGGATTTATCATAATTGGAGCATGAAACACACTACCCGCTATGTCAACGAATTTACATTCAGGCTTAATGACGGAAATTGTAAAATCGACACTATGGAACGAATCAAGAGTTTGTGTCCCGCAAGTGTCGGGAAGCGTCTAACTTGTGCCGACTTGGTAGGTTGATCGTGACAAACGAACGAATAACTGAAGATATTGTTCGAGATCATTTTAAAAATGATCCTTTATTCAATGTTATAAAATTTGAAGAACAAAAAACGACGGTCTCAAAGGCAAAAAAATGTTTGTCACAAGCATCCAAAAAACAGACTGGCAACATTGGGTTTCCTGAATTCATCATTACTGTGCCCGCTTTTCCAGATGATATTATCGTTGTTGAATGTAAGGCGGATACAAAATTCCATAAAAGTGCGAACAAAGACAACCCTATTAGTTATGCAGTTGATGGTGTCTTGCATTATTCACGAATTTTATCTTCTGAATTCAATGTCATTTCAGTTGCCGTTAGTGGTGAAGAAAACGGAAATTTAAAAATATCGTCATTCTATCAAAAGCACAACGAATCTGAATACAAAGAAGAAGATAGCAAGTTGTTGGATATATTTTCCTATATCGCACGGTTCAAAGGCGAAACCCAAGCGAAGAATATTGAAAATGTGGAAATTACTCGCACTGCAATTGACCTAAATAAAGAACTCAATGATTATTCGATTGTTGAATATGAACGATGTACTTTAGTCAGCGCAATTCTTCTAGCTTTACAAGATGAAGGTTTCAAAAAGGCGTACAAATCCAAAGCAACCACTAAAACCTTAGAACCAAGACCGGATAGGGTAGCGAAAGCAATAATTGATGGAATCAAGTGCGTATTACAAGACAATGATATTGACTTGGATCGTGTTTCTACGATGGTTAATGAATATGAAAAGATCAAGAATAAGTCAATTTCCAAAGACCCTAAAATCAAGAAGAAAAAAGGGACTATCTATAAAGACAATTATGTTCTAAGAGATATTATTGAAAGACTAGAAAATACCATTCTACCTTTGATGGTTATGGGTGACAAAGGTTATGATGTTTTGGGACGTTTTTATACTGAATTTATCCGCTATGCCGGAACGGATAAAAAAACAGGATTGGTTCTCACTCCACAACATATCACCGGACTTTTCTGTGATCTCGTAGGTTTAAATATAAACGATATTGTAGTTGATTCATGTTGTGGAACAGGGGGATTTTTGATCTCGGCTATGAAACGAATGTTAGAACTTGCTGGGAATGACCAAAAGAAAAAAAAATGTATTAAGAATAAACAATTAATTGGTATCGAAAAGCGGACAGATATGTTTACGTTTGCCTGTTCTAATATGATGATGAGTGGTGATGGGAAATCTCATATTTACGAAGGCGACTCATTTTCAACAGAAAACAAGAATAAGATAAAATCCCTTAAACCGACTGTTGCATTTTTAAATCCTCCTTATGACGTAGGCGAGGATGGACAATTAGAATTTATTGAGAATGCCTTATCGTGTCTTCAACCGGGCGGACGGGGCGCGGCAATCGTTCAAATGAGTTGCGCGATTTCGTCTAATTATTCTGCAATAACTGTAAGAGAAAGACTTTTGAAAGAACACACGCTACAAGGTGTTTTTTCAATGCCAAATGACCTTTTCCACCCTATAGGAGTAGTGACTTGCATTATGGTATTTCAAGCCCACACTCCTCACCCAACAACGTATAAAACTTTTTTTGGGCATTTCAAGGATGATGGTTTTATTAAAAGCAAACACTTAGGACGTGTCAATAAAGGCTCTTGGTCTGCCATTAAAAAAGAATGGATAGAAAGTTTTATAAATCGTGAAACCAAGGTGGGTTTAAGTGTTTTAAAATCTGTTACAGCCGACGATGAATGGTGCGCTGAAGCATATATGGAAACAGATTATTCAATGCTCACGGACAAGGATTTCATAAAAACCATTAAAGATTATGTCGCCTTTCAATTCTTGCAAGGTGACACAAAATGAAACAAGTGCCTATTAAGGAAATATTCGATGTCCGCTATGGAACTAATTTAGAATTAAACAAATTGGAGAAGACCTCCAATGCGAAAGGCATCCCATTTGTCAGTAGGACAGCACAATCTAATGGAGTTTCAGCCTTTGTTAAACCAATAGAAAACATTGCGCCCAATCCGTGTCATACATTATCTGTCTCTGGTGGTGGTTCGGTTTTAGAAACTTTTTATCAGATAAAATCTTATTATAGCGGAAGGGATTTATATTATTTGCAACCAATATCAAATTTGGATGAAAAGGAAATGATTTTATACTGCTCATTCATTCGAGCAAATAAATATAGATATAGCTATGGTAGACAAGCCAATAAAACACTTGGTGGCATACTTATCCCTCACCCAGATGAAGTGCGAAAAATAGCAAAGAAGATAAATGTTCCCCCAAAACCATCAAACAAGCCGTTTGAGCAAATTAAACTTTCATTAAAAATTGGCGAATGGAAAGATTTCGCAATAGACAAAATATTTAACATTAAAAAAGGGAAACGATTAACCCAAGCAGACATAAAGGAGGGAAATACGCCTTTCATTGGTTCAATAGATTCAAACAATGGCTATAGAGAATACATCGATCGATTACCAAACCATAAAGGCAATACCATAACTATCAATTACAATGGTTCTGTTGCAGAGGCATTTTATCAACCAACTCCTTTTTGGGCTTCCGATGATGTAAATGTTTTATATCCTAAGTTTAACATGAATTCCTATATTGGATTGTTTGTGATCTCTCTAATTAAATTAGAAAAATTTCGCTTTAGTTATGGGCGTAAATGGCATGTAGGCCGTATGAATGAATCTACAATTAGGCTTCCAGTCACGGGCACAGGCAACCCCGATTGGAAATTCATAGAAAATTATATTAAAGCGCTTCCTTACAGTAGGAATCTTAAAGATGCAAAATAAACAATCAACGAAAAAACCAGAAATAAAAGTTGCTAAGGTTGTTAAGAATATATTGTCTTGTACGCCTTCTGAACCACCTAAGAAACCTGAAAAGATTCCTAGGAAATCTGAACTTTCAAAGAAATATAGACTAGATGTTTGAATTATGCTTTGGGGCATCAAATATGTAAGTCCCAAATGAAAATGGGTCGCGACGCTTCATCTATCCTGTAAATCCTGTCTAAATTTTTTTCTACTGGCTCCGGCGCCCTCGCCAGCAACACAAAAAATGACCATTGAAATTTTTAGCGGAAGAATCCCCCAACCCCCTTTGCAAGGGGGAGCCATTGAACCCCTCGCCTTTGTCCGTCGCTCCGTGGGCGCTCCCGCCAGGGGAGAGAAATTATTTTAATACTGGGTCCAGCGGCACGCTGGCGGCGAGCAGGAATTGACTTGAAATTGACGTTCAATCGCGTCAGAATGACTAACTCCATATAGAAATTAAAAATTTTCAGCGAGGCTTTTTTTAATGTTGGCTTTGGCTAAAGACGTCACGAAAAAAGATTACCAGCATCCCGAGGAGTCTAAACACCCCGCTCTCAAGGAGTACATGGACTACCAGAGGAAGCTCAACCACGACCGCATCCTTTTTCATTCGCTGGACCACGCGAAGGAGTACCTGCAAAAGAACATTGAGGACAAACGCGGCGAAGAGGACAAAATCCAGGCGTATTTGAAAAGCGCTTTCCCGATTTGTTCGCGTTTCGCGGACTCCACCACGCTCATGCTCAT
>JAJFIM010000206.1 GCA_021774995.1 Alphaproteobacteria bacterium
GCTGGTTCGCCAGCCATATGTCAAGCCGGACCTGAAAGGCGCCCGGCCCGTCACAAGGAGAGTTTACGTAATGGCAATGGAAATGGATGAAATTCGCCGTCTGATCCAACAGGCCCTGCCCGATGCGGTGATTGAGATCACGGATCTGGCGGGCGACGGCGATCATTATAAGGCGCGGGTGGTATCAGGCGCTTTCAAGGGCAAATCCCGCGTTCAGCAGCACCAGATGGTATACCGCGCCTTGGAAGGCAATATGGGCGGCGCCCTCCATGCTTTAGCCCTGGAAACCGCCATTGCGCCAGAGGATCAGGCATGAATATCAGATCATTTCTAAACTAGCCTTGACCAGAATTGGTCGAACCCCTAGATAGAAAGATGAGAATCATTTGCAATTAGGCAAGAGGATGCTGTTATGAGTGAAAATCCGGCGATCAGCGCCATTCAAGATGCGACCAGCAGCCATGATGTGGTTTTGTTTATGAAAGGAACGCCTTTGTTTCCTCAATGCGGATTTTCGCAACAGGTTGTACAAATCCTCTCTTATCTTGGCGTCCAGTTCAAAAGCGTGAATGTGCTGGACAGCGACGAAATTCGCGAAGGCATCAAAGCCTTTAGCGATTGGCCCACTATCCCGCAGCTCTATGTTAAAAATGAATTTGTCGGCGGCTGCGATATCATTCGCGAAATGTTTGAGCAGGGTGAGTTGCGTGATTATCTGGCCGAAAAAGGCGTGGATCTGGTCGCCGCTTAATTTTTAGCTGGCTATTACACAAACAAAAAGCCGCGAGATGATCCCGCGGCTTTTTGATTTGAACATGTAAAGCCGGAACGTCAGCTTGAATAAAATTCCACCACCAAATTTGGCTCCATATGAGCCGGATACGGCACATCCGCCAAAAGCGGAATACGCAAAAAGGTTGCCCGCATCTTTTTGTAATCGACATCGATATAATCCGGCACGTCGCGCTCAGGGCTTTCGATGGCTTCGAGCACCAGCGCCACTTGCCAGGATTTCTCGCGCACTTCAATCACATCGCCTTCCGACACCCGGAAACTGGGGATCGTGGTGCGCACGCCATTCACTAGCACATGACCGTGATTGACGAACTGACGGGCGGCAAAAACTGTGGGAACGAACTTGGCGCGGTACACGACGGCATCCAGACGTTGCTCTAGCAAGCCAATCAACAACTCGCCCGTATTGCCCCGCCGCCGAACGGCTTCGGCAAAAGTCCTGCGGAATTGTTTTTCCGTGATATTGCCGTAATAGCCTTTGAGCTTTTGTTTGGCCTGCAACTGGATACCAAAATCCGACAATTTGCTTTTGCGGCGCTGACCATGCTGACCCGGTCCATATTCACGTCGGTTGAACGGGCTTTTGGGGCGCCCCCAAATATTCTCACCCAGACGACGGTCGATCTTGTATTTCGCGGATTGCCTTTTTGACATCCCTTAAACCTGCTTTTTAAATTTCCTGGAACCCGCCCAAAACGGGGGGATCGTCGCTTCAAGTCTCACGAGACCCTTGGGCGAAGCGGCGCAGTATACGGACCGCGGATCACTTGTCAACAAACGAACTTGAGGGCTTTGGCCCTCCATTTCGGGCGACTAAAGCCGCGGCGGTCGCCCCCGTGACAGCGCTTTGATCATACCGCGCATGGTGCGCACATCTTGTTCGGTAAACCCCGCCCGCTGCAGCATATTGCGGATATTACGCACCATGGCGGGGCGCTTTTCCGGCGGATACAAAAACCCGGCCTCATCAAGTTCCGCCTCCAGATGTCCAAAAAGGCCCTGCATTTCTGCGGCTGTAGCAGGACGGGTTTCGAAAAGTTCCATCGCGGCCGGCGCTGTGGCGTCGCCCGCCTTGCGCCATTCATAAGCCACCAGCAAAACAGCCTGAGCCAGATTGAGCGACGCGAAAGCCGGATTCACAGGCGCCTGAATAATTGTTTGAGACAACACGACCGCCTCATTGGAAAGCCCCGCCCGTTCGCCCCCAAAAAGCACGCCCACGCTCAAACCCTGCGCCATATCCTGGCATAGACGGCGCCCGGCTTCCGCCGGGGTTATCACCGGTTTCACCATATGACGGTCCCGCGCGGTCGCGGCGTAGATGCAATTGAGATCTGCGATGGCCTCTTCCACCGTTGAAAAAACCCGCGCCTGCTCAAGAACATGGCTTGCACCTGAAGCCGTAGCGATGGCGCGCTCATTGGGCCAGCCGTCACGCGGCGCCACTAGGCGCAGATCGCTCAAACCAAAATTCGCCATTGCGCGGGCCGCTTTGCCTATATTCTCTCCCATTTGCGGCTGGGCGAGCACAATGACCGGTCCCATGGCCTGCCGACTGAAAGATGGAGCTTTCGTGCGGTCCGTCCCAGCCATTATAATCCTGCCTCCCTTTTCTCGGCCGCCATATTTCAGATCCATAAAGCCGTTTCACCCCATAAGGACCCTTTCATGGGAACCACCTGAGTGTTATAGGATGCCCTAAGTCGCGCGCCTTCGCCTATAGCATGGTAAGACTCCCGCGCTCTACCACATCCAACCCTTTTATCTTGAATCCCACCAGAAGAGCCTAACCACATGAGCAAAATCAAAGTTGAAAATCCGGTTATCGAACTGGATGGCGATGAAATGACCCGGATTATCTGGGACCTTATTAAGACGAAACTCATTCACCCCTATCTCGATATAGATCTGAAATATTACGATTTAAGTATCGAATATCGCGATGAAACGGATGACCAAGTCACTATCGACGCCGCGCACGCCATCCAGGAATATGGCGTGGGCATCAAATGCGCGACCATCACGCCAGACGAAGCGCGGGTGGAAGAATTCGGCCTCAAAAAAATGTGGCGTTCACCCAACGGCACCATCAGGAACATTCTTGGCGGCACGGTTTTTCGCGAGCCTATTATTTGCCAGAACGTGCCGCGCCTGGTGCCTGGCTGGACACAACCGATCGTCATTGGCCGCCACGCCTTTGGCGATCAATATCGCGCCACCGATTTTCTTGTGCCGGGCAAGGGCAAGCTCACAATGCGCTTTGAACCGGCCGGCGGCGGCGACGCCATAGAGCGTGTCGTGTTTGACTTTCCGGAAAGCGGCATCGCCATGGGCATGTATAATCTGGATGCCTCCATTCGCGATTTTGCCCGTTCTTGCCTCAATTTTGGTTTGCAACGCGGCTGGCCGGTATATCTTTCCACCAAGAACACCATTTTGAAGGCCTATGACGGGCGGTTCAAAGATCTCTTCCAGGAAATATTTGACGACGAATACAAAGGCAAGTTTGCCGCAAAAAACATCACCTATGAGCATCGCCTGATCGACGACATGGTGGCGGCATCGCTCAAATGGAGCGGCGGCTATGTCTGGGCATGCAAAAATTATGACGGCGATGTGCAATCCGACACCGTGGCGCAAGGTTTTGGGTCACTAGGGTTGATGACCAGTGTTTTGATGACGCCTGATGGCAAAACAGTTGAAGCGGAAGCGGCCCATGGCACCGTCACCCGTCAGTACCGCGCCCATCAACGCGAGGAAGAAACCTCGACCAACTCCATTGCCTCAATTTTTGCCTGGACGCGCGGACTGGCGCATCGCGGTAAACTCGACGGCAATCAAGCCCTCATCGATTTTGCCGAAACAATTGAACGCGTGTGCGTTGAAACCGTTGAAAGCGGCTCCATGACCAAAGATCTGGCCTTGCTGGTCGGTGAGAACCAAGCGTGGCTGAGCACTACCGGATTTCTCGACAAATTGGATGAGAACCTGCAAAAGGCAATGAATTAAGGCGCATTTTTCAAAGGAGCGTTAACTTCGCCGGGTGTGACGGCATTCTCACTGATGGAATCCGCCCACCCGTCGGCAAGGCGCGTATTGGCGACTGAAACAATATGGTCCCGCAAAGTCTCATCGCGCGCAAGGAGGCCTTGGAAATCTTCCACATCGATACTCAAGAGATGCGTGCGGGCCTTAGCTACAAATCCCCCTGGTGATGGAATTCCTTTAATCAGGGAAATGGCGCCAAAAAAATCGCCATCCGTCAACTGAACCGTGCCGGAAGGCAAGCGCGCTTCGACCCGCCCCGATGAAATAAAAAACATTGCGTGTGCTTTTTCACCTGGCCTGACGATGGCCTCACCGGATTTGACCGTGCGTGAGCGCAGCAGCGAAACAATCTCGGCTACTGATGTCGCGTCAAGCTTTGAAAACAAAGGAACGCGAGCGACCATTCCCCAAGTAACAACAAAATCTCTGCGATGAATTTCCTGAGCCCATCCCGTAGCGATAATGCCGATAGGGAGCGCGAACACGCCTAAACCCATAATCATCACAATGCCGCCTACAAAACGGCCCAAATCAGTTATGGGAACCACATCCCCATACCCCACTGTTGTCAAAGTCGCCAGCCCCCACCACATAGCAGCCGGCACTGACCCGAACGCCTCCGGTTGCACTGAACCTTCGATAAAATACATAAAAGAAGAGCTAACCATCAGTATACATAGCATGATAAGGAGAGCGCCCATCAGTGCGCGGCGTTCGGCTGATAGAGTGCCCGCCAATGAAGATAAGGCGGGTGAATAACGCACCAGCTTCAAAAACCTTAGCAGGCGAAAAACGCGCAAAACCCGAAGATCGATTGCCGTGATAAATACCAGGTGAAATGGGAGGATCGCCAGTAAGTCTATAATCATATAAGGCGAAACAATGAAACGTAGGCGTCCCTCAACCCGGCCATATCGGGCCAGTGGATGGTGCTCCGTGCACACCCAAACCCTTGCCAGATATTCAATTGTAAAAATAAGTACGGAAATCATATTGAAAATTTCAAGTGTCCGGCCATAAACGGCGGCAATGGAGGAGACCGTTTCCAAAGCAAAAGCCACCACATTGGCAACAATCAATATGACCATAAAATAATCAAAAATTCGGCTCGCGACGTCGCCAATTTTACCGGCTTCGAG
>JAJFIM010000207.1 GCA_021774995.1 Alphaproteobacteria bacterium
TTGCCAGAACGCCGACGGCGGTTGGGGCGAAACCTGCCTGAGCTACCGCAAACCCGAGCTTCGCGGACAGGGCGTAACCACTGCCTCGCAAACCGCCTGGGCGACGATGGCGCTGATGGCCGCCGGCGAAACCGACAGCGACGCAGTGCGACGCGGCGTCCGGTTTTTAGTCGATACCCAGAAAGAAGACGGTTCCTGGTGGGAGAAACAATTCACCGGCACCGGGTTCCCTGCCCACTTTTTCCTCAAGTACCATATGTACTCGCGCTTCTTCCCCCTGATGGCCCTCGCCCAATACCAAAACGGCTTCCGCCCACCGGCCGGCGAAGGCGCCAGTATTTATTTGTCGCCCTGAGCTTGTCGAAGGGCAATAACAAATAAAAGCGCGGGCTACGACAAGCTCAGCCTGACATATGGACATTGTCTCTGGGCGCTTGCCCATTCAATTCACTCCGGAAAAGTTGGCGGAGCTGAACGCGCGGCTGTCCTGCATGTCGCCGATGAATTCCATGGCGAAGCCGGTGGACGAGTTCAAAACCACGATCGCTCCCCAAAACGTCAAAGCGGTAATATCAGGAAATCCCCTGCCGGAAGAGTTCGCGATCCCCAAAAAGGATTCCGGGTTGCTGGCGATCGGAGCGAACTGAAGCCTGCCCCGTCGTGGAGAGCTTCCGGTGATCAAAAACAGGTCGCCCGGATTGCTGTCCGGTCCGAAAGCAAAGTTAGACGTCGTGATGAACAAGCGCTGGGAGCTGTTGGACGATAGGGTAAACTCCAACGTTCCTTGCAAACCGCCCTGGTTCACCGCCGACATCGCCACGCCGATTTGAGAGTTCATGCCGGAAAGCGAAGGGTGATTGACGGAGATGAACGTGTAAATGCCCGCCTCGGACTGCCAATACGGCGAAAGGACTCCAAACCTGGAGTTAAACGGGGGAACCGCCCCGGCCAGGCCGATTATTTTGACGATGTAAGCGTCCTGGGTTCCGCCCAACGCGCCGTCAAGAACGGTCCCCGTTAAAGGAAAATCGGAGGAAGCAGTATCTCCCACCGCGTAAGCGTCGCCGAAAGAATCCACAGCAATAGCGTTTCCTTCGTCATCGCCCGCGCCTCCCAGATAAGTGGAATAAATCAGCGCCGAACCGGCGGCATTCAACTTGGATATGAAAGCGTCGTCTTTTGGAATAATGTTGGTAGTATCGAAGGAGCCCGCAGTGGTCGGAAAATCCGTGGAACCTGTATCCCCTGTAACGTAAGCGTTGCCCGAAGAATCCACAGCAATGCCATTTCCACCATCATGGGATGTGCCCCCTAGAAAAGTGGAATAAATCAGCGCCGAACCGGCGGCATTCAACTTGGATATGAAAGCGTCGTTTGATCCTTTGAGGGTGGTAGCGAAGGCGCCCGCAGTGGTCGGAAAATCCGTGGACGATGCAAACCCAGTGATGTAAGCGTTGCCCGAGGAATCCACGGCAATATCCTTTGCAATATCCAGGCTCACGCCTGGTGCAGGGAGCGACCCTCCTAAATAGGTGGAATAAATCAGCGCCGAACCGGCGGCATTCAACTTGGATACAAAGGCGTCGCCCGACCCGCCCGCCCCTCCAGTGAAAGTGGTATCTAGGGCGCCCCCCGTGGTCGGAAAATCCGAGGAAATTGTTTGCCCTGTAAGGTAAGCGTTGCCCGATGCATCTACGGCAATGCCAAATCCAATTTCAGCGCGCGCGCCTCCCAGGTAGGTGGAATAAGTCAGAGCCGAACCGGTCGTGTTCAACTTGGATACAAAGGCGTCGGGCAGCCCTCCATTAGTGGTAGCGAAGGCGCCCGCAGTGGTCGGAAAATCCGTGGACTGTGTGTCCCCAGTGACATAAGCGTTGCCCGAGGAATCCACGGCAATACCCTTTCCATCGTCGCTGCCCGCGCCCCCCAGGTAGGTGGAATAAGTCAACGCAGAACCGGCCGCGTTCAACTTGGACACAAAGGCGTCTTGCGTCCCTCCCAAGGTGGAATCGACGCCTCCCACAACAGGAAAGTCCGAGGAGGCCGTTTTCCCAGTGACATAAGCGTTGCCGGAAGAATCCACGACAATACCCTTTCCTTCGTCGCTGCCCGCGCTTCCCAGATAGGTGGAGTAAATCAGAGCCGAACCGGCCGCATTCAATTTAGATACGAAGACGTCCTGCGACCCGCTAGGTGTTGAATCGACTCCTCCCACTACCGGGAAGTCCGAAGATAGCGTTGACCCGGTGATGTAAGCGTTGCCGGAAGAATCCACGGCAATACCTAGTCCACTGTCTAAGCCCGTGCCTCCCAGGTAGGTGGAAAACTCCAGCTCGGGGTCGATGACCAAATCTTTATCGCGATCATACTCGCCTATATGGAACCCGACGGAGTCCTCGCCCAGCAGAACGTATCTGCTTTCAACGGGAATCCGTTTGCCTTCGATGGATTGATAAATCACAGGAGCGTTTTGCACGAAGCGTCCCGATCCCGCTTTAAGGACCAGATTACCTGACGCGTCAATCTCCACCTCGTCCTGTCCCGCGAATTTTATTTTTATGACGTCCGGGTCGGCTCCGGGCGAGACGATAAAATCATATTCAAGTTGTTGCGGGTTGCCGTAATAGACCAGGTCGATCCCCGGATACGCTTCCTCGTACCGCACTCGACCAAAGTTGCCGACGTTCGTCCGCCATTTCTCCGGGTCGGAGCCGATGAAGTAATTGCTCTTAGAAATCAGTTCGTCCTCGCCGAACATTTTTGGAGATGGATTGGCGTTCAACAAACTCATACGAATCGCCGCGAGTTGCGTTTCGTTATTTTCCAGGGAAACTTTTTTAACGGAATCGGCGGCGGACTTTGCCGGTCCTACAGGAAGAACCATCACCGCTTCCTGCGGCGTCAGGAACAGGGAGTATCCTTTCTCCCGCGCCAGGAATTTTACGCGTTCGTCCGTCTGGCCCATGTTGGCCTCGAAGCGAATGGGGAGTTTGCCGTAGGAATGGTTCAGCCGCGCCTTACTCTCCGCCGCCGGATGGGAAACTTTTTCAGACGTGGGTCCAGAGTCGAATTTTTTATTGGGAGAGGTTTGGAAATAAAGAAATAAAGAAGAGATGAGAAGAGAGAATAATAAGACTGAAGAACGTTTCGTCCTCGGCATATTTACCGCCTGAGATAAAGTTTCAGCTTCCTTAAAATGAGCTTTGGTGGGTCAATCGCCAAGCCGCTTAAAGAGAGTAGCAAATAAATAGTGAGTTTTTTTAATTGTTACAAAAGATTCGCTAAAGTTTCAGGAATTCCTGCCGATAAGAAGTTAGGGTCCGTTTACCCTGAATAATATTTAGCCTTATTTATCAATAGGTTTATTGTATTTGGCGGGTGGGAAGGCGGTTGCCTGATAGGTTGAGGGCGGGATAATTTTTCCGGATTTTATTTTTTTTCACACCGGAAAAGTATCAAAAATGGTCCGGCCCGATGTCTTTATCGGAGGAAAAAGTTTAAACTTGAGGGCCAGGACTCATTAATTATGTACAATTCTGTTGACCATGAAGAGCAAAGACACAAGGAAAGCAAGCGCAAGCATAGCAATAGCTACGGTAAGCTTGCTTGACGCCGTAGATTTGTTTTTCATGGCCAACCTATAAGGCGCCGCAAATTTTCACGCCTGTTTGCTCAAACCGCTTGAACGTAGCCAAGGCTATGCCCGGCGCGGTTTTCACCAACATCCATTAAAAATTTGGCTGGCGCAGAGTGGACATAATTAATGAATCCTGACCCTAATTAAAAAACGACAGATTTTTTTTTAGCGTCAACAAATGGGAGGGTTTTAGCCATGGCACAGGGCGACAATTTTCCAATAGACAACAATGGCGGTTTCCGTACCATTCTTCCGCCGAACCAACAGCCGGGACAGGTCGCTCCCCCG
>JAJFIM010000208.1 GCA_021774995.1 Alphaproteobacteria bacterium
CGCCGGGCCTGAGAACTGGAGTTTCTCCATCCCCGCGACTTTGACGATGGCGCCGCCGGGCGCCAGATTTCCTTGCAACCCCACAACGCCGCCCGTGGGCGAGAGAGGATTGTCGCAGGGGCGCATCACAACCTGATCCGCGTTCCACGACACGTCGGCCAGATTCTCCGCCAGAGTTTTTCCCGTCACCGTCAGGCAATCGCCGTGCAAATACCCGCCGTCCAGTAAAGTGCGCAGCAACACCGGCACGCCGCCCGCTTCGTACATATCCTTGGCGACATATTGGCCGCCCGGCTTCAGATCCGCCAGATAGGGCGTGCGCTTGAATATTTCGGCCACCGCCATCAGATCAAAATCAATGCCGATCTCGTGCGCCATGGCCGGCAAATGCAGCCCCGCATTGGTCGAACCCCCTGTGGCGGCCACGCTAGTTGCGGCGTTCACCAACGCCGTGCGCGTGACGATGTCGCGCGGGCGGATGGTCTCAGCCACCAGCGCCATGACGGCCTTGCCGCTGGCGTCGGCGTATTCATCGCGGCTTTCATAAGGCGCAGGCGCGCCCGACGATAACGGCAAGGCCAGGCCAATCGCTTCCGACACGCACGCCATGGTGTTGGCGGTAAATTGACCGCCGCAGGCGCCTGCGCCGGGGCACGCCACGCATTCCATATCGTGCAATTCTTTCTCCGTCATATTACCGGCGGCGTATTGCCCCACGCCTTCGAACAGATCAACAACGGTGATGTCCCTGCCTTTATAACGGCCCGGCAATATAGATCCGCCATACATGAAAACGGACGGCACGTTGAGGCGCAGCATCGCCATCATCATGCCCGGCAGAGATTTGTCGCAGCCCGCGAGACCAACGAGCGCATCATAGGAATGCCCGCGTATGGTCAACTCCACCGAATCTGCAATCACCTCGCGCGACACCAGCGACGACTTCATGCCCTGGTGACCCATGGCGATGCCGTCTGTTACCGTGATGGTGCAAAACTCGCGCGGCGTTCCCCCCGCCTCATTCACCCCGCGCTTAACGGCTTGCGCCTGGCGCATCAGCGCAATGTTACACGGCGCAGCTTCGTTCCAACACGACGCAACGCCCACCAGCGGCCGGTGAATCTCTTCTTCTGAAAGTCCCATAGCGTAAAGATATGAACGGTGAGGCGCTTTGTTGGCGCCTTCGGTTACATGCCTGCTGGGCAATTTGGATTTATCGAATTTCTTGGAATTCATCACTTCTTACTTTCTTATTTCACCACAAATCAAACACGCAAGGGGGGGTAGAAAAACTAACTAACACCAATTTTTTTGCTCTGGGCCCCGGTGCGAAGATCGGGGAACGCATGTACAATCATATGGACTTACCGCGGCGTAATCCAGATCTTTGCTATCCCACGCCCTGCAAGCGGGATAAGGCGTCCGCCAACCTTGTGCGGGCGGCCAGAGCGTCGCTTTTGCGGGTTTTCTGCTCTTCAATCACATGGTCAGGCGCGCGGGAGAGAAATTTCTCATTGGCGAGTTTGGCGTCAATTTTACCGATATCGCCATCCACCTTGGCGATTTCTTTTGACAGGCGCGCGCATTCCTTTTCCAAATCCATAATATCCGCCAGAGGCAAAATGAGCGCAGCCTCATCAAGCATGGCCTGCACCGCGCCATCGGGAATTGAATTTGTCTGTTTAGCGCACTCCAAGCGCGCTTGCCGGACGATCAAATCCATATGATCCTCCAGACGCATCAAATTATCCGCCGAAATATCTTTAACCAGCAATGTCACTTTGGCGCCGGCCGGAACATTAAGTTCCGCCCGTACGGAGCGCACTTCGCTCACCAGCCGGATGACCCAATCCATTTCATCACAGGCGTCTTCATTCACCAGCGTCGCGCCATAATCCGGCCAGGAAGCCGAGATCAGCATAGTGTCGCGCGCCGCCCCCTGTTCGCCGAGGCGTTGCCACAATTCTTCCGTCATGAAAGGCATGAAGGGATGCAGCAGGATCAGAATCTGATCCAAGACCCAAGCAGCCATCGCGCGCGTCTCAGCGATCGCGCGTTCATCCGAACCATTCAGGACAGGCTTGATGAACTCGACATACCAATCGCAAAACACATGCCAGACGAAATGATAGAGTGCGCCCGCCGCTTCATTGAATTTGTATTCGGCAATCCCAAGCGCCACGGCGTCGCGGGCTTTTTCAACCTCGCTCCCAATCCAGAGATTAACTTTCAGGCTGACCCCGTGCGGATCGAAACCGTTGCCGCGCATGCATTCGTTCATCTCGCAAAAGCGCGCTGCGTTCCACAGCTTCGTTCCGAAATTACGGTAGCCCTCAACGCGCGCCATAGACAGTTTGATGTCCCGCCCTTGCGCCGCCATGGCCGCCAATGTGAACCGCAACGCGTCGGCGCCGTATTCGTCAATAATTTTCAAGGGATCGACAACATTCCCCTTGGACTTTGACATCTTCGCGCCTTTTTCATCGCGCACCAGAGCGTGAATATAGGTGGTGTGAAACGGCACTTCCTGTTTGAGGTGCAGCCCCATCATCATCATACGCGCAACCCAGAAAAAGATGATATCGAACCCCGTCACCAACACATCGGTTGGGAAGAAATTTTGCAACTCAGGCGTCTCATCGGGCCAGCCAAGCGTCGAAAACGGCCACAGCGCGGAGGAGAACCAGGTGTCGAGCACATCTTCGTCGCGGATAAGTTCAACGGCTTTTCCATAATGCGCCTCCGCCACGGCATGAGCGGCAACTTCACTTTCCTCAACAAAGACCTCTCCATCCGGGCCATACCAGGCCGGGATTCTGTGCCCCCACCAGAGCTGACGGGAAATGCACCATGGCTGGATGTTGCGCATCCACTCAAAATAGGTGCGCTCCCAATTCTTGGGCACGAACTTCATGGCGCCCTCTTCCACGGCTTTAATCGCGGGCTGCGCCAAGGTCTCGGCATTGACATACCACTGATCCGTCAGCCAGGGTTCGATGACTACATGCGAACGGTCGCCATAGGGCACGGTGTGCCGGTTCTCTTCGACCTTTTCAAGCAAGCCCAGAGCTTTCAGATCTGCAACGATTTTCTCGCGCGCTTCATAGCGTTCCATACCGCGATAGCTCTCCGGAACGTTTTCATTGAGATGGGCGCGCTCATCAAAAATATTGATGACGTCCAGCCCATGCCGCCGCCCCACTTCAAAGTCGTTAAAATCATGCGCCGGGGTGATCTTCACCGCGCCCGATCCCTGCTCAGGGTCGGCGTGATGGTCTGCCACGATGGGAATGCGCCGCCCGACCAATGGCAAGATGACGTGTTTGCCGATTAAATGCTTATAGCGTTCGTCATCGGGGTGCACCGCCACGCCGGTGTCGCCCAGCATGGTTTCGGGCCGCGTGGTGGCGACAGTGATGCACGCGCCGTCCTCCCCTTCAACCGGATAATTGAAATGCCAGAGATGACCCTCAATTTCCTTTTGCTCCACTTCCAGATCGGAAATGGCGGTGAGTAATTTCGGGTCCCAATTCACCAGACGCTTGTCTTTGTATATGAGGCCTTCGCGGTGAAGCTGAACGAAGACTTTTACAACAGCTTTCGACAACCCCTCATCCATGGTGAAACGCTCGCGGCTCCAATCGCACGACGCGCCCAGACGTCTGAGCTGCTTGGTGATGGCGCCGCCTGATTCCTTTTTCCAGTCCCAAACGCGTTTGATAAATTCTTCTCGGCCCAGATCCACCCGCCGGACATTTCCCTCGGCCTCTAACTGGCGCTCGACCACCATCTGCGTGGCGATGCCCGCATGGTCCATGCCCACCTGCCACAGCGCATTCTTGCCGCGCATGCGCTCAAAGCGGATCAAAATATCCTGGATGGTATTGTTCAGCGCATGGCCCATATGGAGCGAGCCGGTCACATTGGGCGGCGGGATAACGATGCAATAATTCTCGGCGCCCGGGCGGTCCGCGCTTTGAAAGGCGCCGCTGTCTTCCCATTCTTTATAAAGGCGGGCCTCATCGCTCGATGGCGTAAAATTTTTATCCAGCATTACAAAAACATCCCACCCAAACCCGCCTGATTTTCGCTAATGGCGTCATAGCAGATAAATCCCGCAAATAAAATGCGAGAACCAAGCCGTTATTCACACTCATAGAAGCCGAAAGGAAGGTGTATTTTAAGGGGACGTGCGCCCGAGTTTGGCGACGCGCGTGATTTCTTCCCGCACCATCTCCTCAACAATCGAGGGCAGGTGTTCGTCGAGCCAGGATTTGAGAATCGGTTTCAGCAACTCCAACACCATATCTTCCAAGGAACGCGAGCTGGACGTAGCTATGGCGATATTACGGGCAAGATCGCCAAAAGAGGCGGCGGCGGCGCCGGCGGCAACATCACCGATCAATGCTTCGTCCGGTATCTGCGCAGCCTGAGGTTCGACTGCGACAATATCATCCGC
>JAJFIM010000209.1 GCA_021774995.1 Alphaproteobacteria bacterium
CTCCCCTTACTCCCCGCTCGTTAGCATTCAAGAACAAGGTTGACCCTGAGAAACGTCTACGTGTCGGATTTGTCTCCGGCAGCTTTCACCGTCACCCGGTTGGCTATCTCACCATTAGCACGCTGGAAGCGATTGACCGGCAAAAATTGGAAGTGGTCCTCTATTCAAATAATGCGCGCCGGGATGATCTTACGGAGCGCTTTAAAAACACAGCCGACCAATGGGTATCCATCGTTGGCGCTACAGATAAAGAGTTTGTCCAACAGGCGCGCCGCGATCAAATTGACATCCTTATTGATTTGGCCGGTCACTCCGACGGATTCCGCCTCCTGGCTTTCGCTAGCCGCGCCGCGCCGCTGCAAGTCAAATGGGTTGGTGGCCAGTTTAACACCACCGGCATGGACGCCATGGATTATTTTATTTCTGATACCGTGGAAACGCCGGAGGGTGATGAAAAATGGTACTCGGAAAAAGTGATGCGCATGCCTGACGGTTATGTCTGCTATGATCCGCCTTTTTATGCACCGGATGTCACTGCCCTGCCCGCATTGAAACAAGGCCACATCACTTTCGGTTGCTTCAACTACGCGACTAAAATCACAAAGGATGTCGTGGCGCTTTGGTCAAAGATATTGAACGCAATCGAAGACAGCCGGCTCATCCTCAAAAGCAAGCCTTATAATGACGCCGTCAATCGGCAAAGTTATATCGACATGTTCGTAGCCGAGGGTGTGGACCCGTCCCGCGTGGAGTTGAGAGGCAGTTCGCCTCACGATCAACTTCTCGCCGAATACGGCGAGATTGATATTGCCCTTGACCCCTTTCCTTATTCCGGCGGCTTAACCACGATTGAAGCGCTTTGGATGGGCGTGCCTGTCATTACCATGCCGGGGCAGACCTTTGCTGGCCGCCATGCGGCAAGCCACATTACTAATGCTGGGTTGGGCAATTGGCTGTGCGACGGCCCCAATAGCTATTTGGAACGCGCGCAATATTGGAGTGCCAATCTGGAGAGCTTAAGCCGCTTGCGAACCCGTTTGCGCGATCAAGTCTCCCGCTCGCCTTTATGCGATGCTCCCCGTTTTGCCGGACATTTTGAGAATGCATTACGGGATATATGGATACAGTGGTGCACTGCGCAATCGAAATCCGCCGGTTGAAATCTTGAGCCAAGAATCATGAATGTGCACAGCGCCTCCCAACAATCTCCCTACCGCCAGACTCTCCTGGATAAAATGCCGGCGGCGGGCGTCGTTGCGGAAATCGGCGTCTGGAAGGGCGCCTTCTCCCGAAATATTCTCAAGGTTGCCAACCCTCGCAAACTGTTTCTGATCGACCCGTGGATATGCGACCCCGAATTCATGATTCCCGGTGATTTTTTTGACGGAAACAGCGCGGCGAACCAGCAAGAGATGGACAATATCCATAACGGCGTTTGCCGGGAATTAGCGAGCGACATCGTTGAGATCGTTCGAAAGACATCAGAAAATGCGGCGAGTGATTTTTCAGATGCTTTCTTCGATTGGGTTTATATTGACGGCAACCATTATTACGACTACGTGCGCCAGGATCTCGACCTGTGGTTTCCCAAGGTTAAGCCAGGCGGCTTCGTCACCGGCGACGACTATCTTTGGCGGGACAAAGACGGGAGCCGGCCCGTCGCCACCGCCATTGCCGATTTTCTAAAAACGACCCCCTGCCCAGAAGCTGTAACGATTGGCGATCAATTCGTTATCCGCACGGCTTTGGCTGAGTCTGGAGAGTAACAAGTCATGTCGGATAATACTGTTTTAAATCACATTCACGCCCCAGCGATTTTTATTGGTGGACATGCGCGCACCGGAACGACCCTGATGCACGGTCAGATCTGCAAAAGCAAAGAAACAATTCAGGTCACGAAGGAATGCTCTTACTTACGCGCTCTTGTGGAAGCTTATGAATTAGGTTTGCGCTGGTTCCAAGCACACACCGATGATTATTTTGACACAACGGAAGACCTGACCCGCTTCCACCAAGGGCTGGTTGAAAATTACTTGGCCCATGTCGCCGCGCGTTTTGGAGAAGGCGGAAAGATCGTTCAAAAAGAACCACGCCTCAGCCCATTTTTTCCTGAATTAGCTTATCTTATGCCGAACGCAAAATTCATCTTCATGGTGCGAGATTTACGGGACATCATCGCTTCTCAATACACTCGATATCAAAAGGTCAATATACAGTTCGATGTCGCGGCTGAGATTAGTCAGTTTATCAGCACGCATCAGCGCATCATGTCAGTGCCAAACCTTCTGCAGAACAGACTTCTTTTCGTGCGCTATGAAGCATTGGCAATCCAACCACTTGAGACATTACGCTCCGTGTTCAATTTTTTAGAGTTGCCCTGGGAGAATATCATGGAAGAGACCAGTTGGGACACGAAGAGGCCCCGCTTCGCCGATTCCGCCAGTGAACTCGACTGTAAACCCATCTCCCGCACTTCCATTGGCCGTTACGGCTCAATCCTCAACAGCGCACTCGTGGAAGAATTTGAAAGAGAACGCGAAAATTTGAAAAACACGATCGGTTTTGATTGCTATTTTGACTCAGAATCTGATCGCAGTTCTCTGGTCAACACATATGTCATGAATGAAACAGGCGATCGCTTAGTACCGGATGTTTCTACATTTGAAGCCTCTCAAGAGGCGCAGGCGCAAATCTCATGAATATTCTGGCGCTCCCACAATTAAGTGAAGACCGGAGGCGGCTTCTTGAAAAAATGCCACGACATGCGGTCTGCGCCGAAATCGGCGTCTGGAAAGCTGAATTCTCCGAGCATATTGACCATATCACACAGCCTTCCCATTTGGCGTTGATTGACCCCTGGGCTTTTCAGCCGGATTTTCCTCACCGCATGTTCGGCGGAACAGTCGCTAAGGCGCAATCGGATATGAACGCGATTTTTCAGGACGTGTGCGAGAAAATGAATGGAGATCATATCCAGATCATAAGGAAAATGTCGCAAGACGCTGTTGCAGGTTTTCCTGACCATTTTTTCAATTGGGTCTATATTGACGGCAACCATTATTACGACTTCGTGCGTCAGGATTTAGAAACCTGGTTTCCCAAGGTCAAACCCGGTGGTTTCCTGACCGGCGATGATTATCTCTGGCGTGATGAAAATGGACAGTGCAGCGTTGCCGCCGCCGTGTCGGATTTTCTACAATCCACGCCCTGCCCGGAAGCCACATCCATAGGCAGCCAGTTCATTTTGACCAAGGCCTTATAGGGAAGCATATATTTGGTAAAATCTGCCAGCTACACCCGGCAGTAATTACCCGGAAGCGGCAAAAGCGCCTTAGGCAACAGCCGCCAAGAATTGAATTTATAATAATTTTACATTATATTTCAACTGCTTAAATACATTTTCTCACTTGGCATACGGGTTGCAATTTACTCAGAGAACGCCAAGAAGCTACGGCTTCGGAGCAAAAATGCACCGACTGGCTAAGGAGAAACTCAATGGTCGTCACACTGAACACAAACCAGTCCGCAATGATCGCATTGCAAAATCTGGCGATAGCAAATCGCCAATTAGACATGGTCCAAAAACGCATCAGTACTGGATTTAATGTCTCAGATGCGCTCGATAATGCCGGCGTGTTTGCCGTTGCGCAACGCATGCGCGCAGACGTAAAGGCCTATGACGCCGTCTCGCAAAGCGTCAGTCGCGGCACGAACATCGTCAATGTCGCGCTTGCGGCAGCCGAAGGACTTTCCAATCTCCTGATCGAAATGAAAAACAAAGCCGTGGCGGCTGCAGATCCTTCTTTGACCAACGCCAACCGCGCACTCTATAATGAAGATTATCAAGCGCTCCTTGGCCAGATGACAACCATGCTTGATTCAGCAACATTTGACGGCTTTAACCTGATCGATAAAAGCCCCCCCACTCCCGCAACAGATGATTTGCAGGTTTTGACCGAACCGACGGCCAATCCGGCGAACGCCATTAATATTGCCGCTCTAGACATCAAATCCACCACGACGGCAACGCTTGGCGACCTCACCACCCTCGCCAATGCGCAAGCGGAGGTCGCCGCCGTGAATCTTGCGCTTGATTCTGTGAGCGCAAATTTGGCCATATTAGGCGGAGCGGCCGCTAAGCTCGAAGCTCATTCCGTCTTCATAGGGAAATTGCAAGATGCTTTGAATATCGGCATCGGAAATTTGGTCGATGCGGATTTAGGGCGTGAGAGCGCCCGCCTGCAATCCTTGCAGATCAAACAACAATTAAGCACCGAGGCCCTCTCAATCGCCAATTCGCGGCCACAACAAATCCTCTCTCTGTTTAGGAACTAGCATATTTTATTCTAAAAACTCTAGAATAAAACCGCCCGGCATCGCCCGGGCGGTTTTCCATTAAAGACAAGTTTCCACTACGTCACCTATCATCTCTTGCAAGTCCATCCGCCACACCGTAACGTGACCTAGCAGAGATGTAATTATTTTTAAGTAAGATCAAGAGGACCCATGACGGAGAAATTTGAAGGGACTGAAGACTATATTATCACGGCGGATTTACAGATTGCGGTCAATGCGGCGATAAATCTGGAGAGGCCTTTACTCATCAAAGGCGAACCGGGTACGGGAAAAACCGTTTTAGCTTACGAGGTCGCCAAAGCCATCGGCGCGCCAATGATTGAATGGCATATCAAATCCACAACCAAAGCCCAGCAAGGCCTTTATGAATATGATGCTGTGTCCCGCCTTCGCGATTCTCAATTAGGGGATGAGCGCGTTAAGGATATCAGGAACTATATTAAAAAGGGCAAGCTGTGGGACGCTTTTTCCAGAGAACAAAGACCCGTTCTCCTGATTGATGAAATTGATAAAGCCGATATCGAATTTCCAAATGACCTATTACTTGAACTTGATCGTATGGAATTTTTCGTATACGAGACAGGCGAAACGATAAAAGCCGCCCAACGCCCTATCGTCATTATCACATCAAACAATGAAAAGGAGTTGCCCGACGCCTTTTTACGGCGTTGTTTTTTTCACTATATCAAATTCCCCGACACGGACACGATGCGCGATATTGTCGACGTTCATTTTCCAGGCGTTAAAGAACGGCTTATCAAAGCGGCACTGACCAAATTCTATGAGATGCGGGATATACCCGGCCTGAAGAAGAAACCTTCGACATCGGAGCTCCTTGATTGGCTAAAATTGCTGGTCAATGAAGACATAGACCCCA
>JAJFIM010000210.1 GCA_021774995.1 Alphaproteobacteria bacterium
ATCAGCTTGAGCGAAAAATAAAATCCCAGCCCACGCTCCAAGCGGCTGATTTTCAGCATCATCTTGAGTTGCAGATAGATAATCTGACGGAGCGTCTGGCAATCACGCTTGACCGGCCCAGTTGGGGGCCGCTTAAGCCCGCGCTTTCTCAAGGAGCCCAAGCGGCTGCGCTCAACGCGAATCTGGTCTACAGCCAACGCGTGCACAGATTCGGCGGCGTCTATCTTTTTGCAATTATAATTGGCCTCGTTGTGTCTGCGGGGGCGCTTTATTTCGATTATCACATCATGACGGAATTCTGGACGCGGGTGCTGGCCGATGAATTCATGGAAGTGCCGCCCAGCCTCGTTGGCAGCGTCGTGTCAAAATCCGCTCAAGTTATTTTCGCGACAGCGGCGTTTCATTTTTTATTGAGTTCACTGCCGTCCTTTGGGCGGAAACTATTTATTTGGGTCTTTTTTCTCCTGACTTTCGGCATGATCGCGGGGTTTGGCTTACTCAACGCCAATATCTCCATGCCCGCCGATCCTGAGGCGCTTGCGCCGTCCGCAAGTCAGGGAACCACATCCCTGAAGGATGCTCTGGGGGGATTGGGGCTGATCCGGCCCGAGCAAGAAATTGCGTCGTCTACTTCGCCGCCTGGGGGCGTGGAAACATGGATCAGAAACGCACGGCCTGTCCTTTGGTTAGTGGTTCCGGGCCTCGTGTTTCTGGTGGTGACGGGAATCGGCGCCTTGTGTCTGCAATTGGCGGAGGTGAATTTGCGTAATTTTATCCTCTCGCGCGATTATTCAAGCAGGCGCAAAGACGCCGCTTATCTGACTGAACTTCAACTCTATAAAACTTTGGTCGACCGTTTGGTGGAAGATGAGGCGTGAGCGGATGATGAATTTTTTGCGTGGTATTTGTCTCATGGGCATGATGTGGCCACTTGGCCTGAGCGCCGCCGATCCAGTGAAATCACCGGCGGAACGCCTGGTCATCGGTCTTGATCTGTCAAGCAGCAACCCGCTGGTCACCAAGCCGCTCTATGCGCAAAAACTTGCCCGGCGCGTTGGAGATCACATTCGAAAGCTTCCCCTTCGTTCTTCCGTGCTCATTCGCACTTTTGGAGATTCAGATGGGACGCGCAACACATTGCGGATTGATGAGGTTGTGTCCGCGCGCAATCGGCCTGAGAACATCGCGGCCTCTGTAGAACTTCTGATCGCCAGCGTACCGCAATTGGTGTCGGACGGCCGGTTGGACGCGCAGCCCAGCACGCATATCATCGGGTTCATCAAGACCATGCATCTGGCGATTGGCGAATGCCGGACGCCGACGACATTTATTCTGCTCAGCGATGGGTTGGAAGATTCGGAATACGCCCGTTTGAGAAATCCCGGCGCGCGCTTACCCTTTCTTGATATTCGCGCCCCGCAAGACAAACGCTATAAGTGCGATGAGTTGCAGATTCTGGGACTGGGCGAGGGCCTGGCCTTGCAATCGGATATTGATCAATTGCGTGATGAGTGGCGAAACTGGGCCAGTGGGGATGGCCCCTTTCAACGCTTCAGCGGCTTGCGGGATTGGTGACCTCTAATATTTTACGAATGTCGTCCGGCGTTGCGCCGCCCCGCCTCATACTTTTTAATGTCTTGTCCTTGTCGCGTTTGGCGAGCCGCCGTCCGCTGTCGTCGCAAATGAGTTTGTGGTGCGCGTAACGCGGCGTCTGTAAACCCAACAGCGCTTGCAACAACCGTTGGACATGCGCAGCGGGCAAGAGGTCCTCGCCGCGCGTAACAAGCGTGACGCCTGTCATATGGTCGTCCAGGGTAACCGCCAGATGGTAACTCACCCCATAATCTTTCCGCCCCAAGACGATATCGCCAAAGAGCGACGCATTGACCGGCGTCAAGCCCGTCTCTCCGTGCGGCCCTCGGCCTTCCTCATGAAAGGCGAGATTTCCATCATTAACCGCGCTTAGGGCTTTACCGATGTCCAGGCGCCATGCAGGGGCGGCGCCTGAGGCCAGAAGCGCCTCGCGTCTGGACGAGGGCAACGCGCGGCACGCGCCGGGATAGAGCGCGCCGTCGGGGCCGTGGGGCGCTGACCCCATGCGCGCAATTTCAGTTATGATTTCCTTGCGGGTGCAAAAGCAGGGATAGAGGAGACCCCATGCGCGCAATTTGTCCAATGCGGCGCGATACGCCTCCAATCGGTCTGATTGCCGCAGCACGGGCCCGTCCCATGACAGGCCAAGCCAGGCGAGGTCTTCCAGAATTTGGTTTTCGAATTCGGGGCGGCAGCGGCCTTTGTCGATGTCTTCGAGGCGCAGTAAAAACCGTCCGCCTTGGCGCCGCGCCAGATCATGGGCTATGATTGCGGCGTAAGCGTGCCCCAGATGCAGGAAGCCTGTGGGACTGGGGGCAAAAGGGGTCACGGTCGGTTTCATCGAGGGCTCGCCACATATTTCATCCGGTGTATATGCGCTCTAACGCAAGAGATGTAAAATTCGTAACGCCCACCCCAGCCGAATCAAACGCCGCAGCGATCTTGAGCGCGCGGTGAATTATTTGACGCGCCGCGACAAGTCCCTGGCCCGCGCCCTGAGGCAGGCCGGGCCGGTGGCATTCAAAATGCGCCCGGCGGGTTACGCCAGTCTTCTGAAAATAATTGTCGAGCAACAATTGTCAACAGCAAGCGCCTGGGCGATTTGGGGGCGTTTGGAAGCTGGGACGGCGCCTCTTGATCCTGCGCGTTTTTTAGAATTGACTGACGGTGATTTGCGGGGGTTTGGCTTGTCTGGCCCTAAAATGAGATATTGCCGCGCGCTCAGCCGGGATGTTGCGGAGGGCGCGCTCAAGCTTGGCGCACTGGCGCGCATGAGCGATGAAGCCGCCATGACCGCGCTTCAATCCGTCACGGGTATTGGCCGGTGGACGGCTGAAATTTATTTGCTTTTTTGCCTTGGGCGCGCCGATGTGTGGCCTGCGGGCGACATTGCCGTGCAGGCGGCGGTGCATGAT
>JAJFIM010000022.1 GCA_021774995.1 Alphaproteobacteria bacterium
TTGTGAAGAAATCACAATGGCTATCACGATTATTACCTAATCACTCCGGAATCTCTGTGCGCAAAAACCTAACAAAATGTATCCAATTCATTGTTTTAAAACAGATTTCAAAAATGCGTTGACAAAAACTCATACAGGCAGAAAAACGTTTCCCCACAGATTAAAAATAAAAACAAATTTAAAACTGCTCGTTAATTTGCGTCAATCCTTGCGGTTCTGCATTTCGGAGGCATAGCTCGCCCAAAATGGCACTGCTACCTGTAAAACGGCGACTGTTGCCTGTTGTTAATTTTTCAGTTACGTTTGACCTATATGATTGAAAGATAGGGGTTTAAATATGAATAAATTAATAATTCTTGGAATTCTAGTTGGATTTTTAGTTTTTGCGCCGGTCAAAGGCTTTGCTGAGGATGCTAAGGAAACCAATACTGATCGGGTACAAATCATTGAAGACGAAGATTCCGGTGTTCTGCGGATCGTTATTGACGGGAAGGAGGTCGCCCTGATTGATGCGGATGGTATTCATGTCGAAGGTGACATAGATTTCACGGGTCAGATTACCGATATTGGAAACTTTAAAAAGGAAAGGGAATGATGTGGAGGCGTTATTTTCTTTTTCTCCTTTTAGGGTTTGCCTTTCTTAGTGGCATTCCCGGAACAGCCAATGCCGCCTGTACCGCGCCTATTAAGACAACCGGGGCGCTCGAATATTTTTCTGCCACCAATGAATATAAATATTGTGATGGGACGGCGTGGCTGCAAATTCCCGTTGACTCGCAACTGGCCGCCTGCACCAAAGAAGCCGAAATCGATTACGACACCGTCGAAAAACGTCACAAATTTTGTGACGCCACCAATTTCCAGAAATTGGGGTGTGTGGCGGGTGGGGCTTCGTGCCCTGACTGGGCGACGGCTGCGGAAAAAAGCCGTATCACGACCAGCCCGAATGCCGTTACCGATATGTGGTTTGGTAGGTTGATGGATACTGTGGCGATAGATGGTAATATCGCCGTGGTCGGGGCATATAAAGATGATGTTAATGGAACCGATTCCGGCTCAGCCTATATTTTTGACCTAACCGATCCGGCCAATCCGGTGCAAAAGGCAAAGATTACTGCTTCTGATGGAGTAGCGAATGATTGGTTTGGTTATAGTGTGGCGATCAGCGGCAATATTGTAGTGATCGGGGCGTATGGGCATGATAATGGCGCGTTGTTCACGGTTGGGGCTGCTTATGTTTTCGATATTACTGATCCGGCTAATCCGGTGGAAAAGGCTATTCTTACCCCTTCCGATGGCATATCTAACTGGTATTTTGGCTATAGTGTAGCTGTAAGTGGTAATACAGCACTAATCGGAGCGTATGGTTATAAGATAGGTGCTCAAACCAATGTTGGTGCCGCTTATGTTTTTGATATTACCACCCCAACGGCCCCGGTAGAGGCAGCCATTATCACCCCATCCGCCTGGTCGGGGGCGCCTGAGTTTGGTAAGACTGTAGCTCTAGATGGGACGCTTGCTGTTGTTGGGATGCATAATCAGACTGTAAGTGGCAAGTCCGGTCAGGGTGCGGCTTTTGTTTATGATCTCACAACACCGGCTACTCCGGTAGAGAAGGCTATAATAGTCAGTTCCGATGGAGCGGCATTCGACGGTTTTGGCAGCACTGTGGCGATAAGCGGCAATATTGCCGTGATTTCAGCACCTGATGATGATCTTGTCGCAGGAAATCAGATTGGTAGCGTCTATGTTTATGATCTGACCGTCCCCACCGTTCCAGTGGAATCTAAGATCACCTCTTCTGATGGCGCAGCTAACAATAGCTTTGGCCGCACTGTGGCGATAAGTGGCAACATCGTTGTGGCTGGTATAGGGTGGGGTGCGTCTCGTGTTTATGTTTTTGATGTTAGCACCCCGGCGACCCCGGTGGAGGATGCTATTATCTCGAGTGTGTCGTTCAATACGACACAGGGCGTGGCGGTGAGCGGAACTCTGGCTTTAGTCGGCACTTGGCCGGGCGGGACATCAGGTAATGTTGCTGTTTTTGATCTAGCCACTCCGGCCAGTCCCGTGGAGAAATCGACGCTGGCAAATCCTTTATGGATAAAAATTGATGGTGTTTCATCTGATTCTGTTGCCACTAGCGGGAATATGCTTCTCCGGGGTATAAAAACAATGACGTCTGCTGGAACGAGTTCTTCAGGCGGTGCAATTTTATATGACATCAGTGATACTGCCAATCCGGTGGAAACGGCCATAATCACTCCTTCCGACGGGGTGGCAGGTGATAGTTTTGGACAGAGCGTTGCATTTAGTGGGGATCTGGCTGTCATCGGGGCTATCAATGATGATGACAAGGGATCAAATTCCGGGTCTGCCTATATTTTTGATCTGACCACTCCGGCCAGCCCAATAGAAAGAGCCAAGATTACAGCTTCCGATGGGGTTGCAAGCGATGGTTTTGGAGAGAGTGTCGCTTTAAGTGGGAATTTGGCGGTGATCGGAACGCTAAACTCGGAATCGGCCTATGTTTTTGATGTCACCACCCCGGCCTCTCCGGTAGAGAGGGCCATAATGACCGCCTCCGATGGGATTGGGGGTGATAACTTTGCAAACAACGTATCACTAAGCGGAAATCTGGCCGTAATCGGCTCTAAAAACGACGATGATAAGGGAACGAGTTCCGGCTCAGCCTATATTTTTGATCTGACCACTCCGGCTAGTCCGGTACAGGCGGCCAAGATCACCGCTTCCGATGGGGCTTCTTTTCACGAGTTTGGATATAAAACAGCCGTAGACGGTACTCTTGCAGTGATAGGGACACGCGGCTCTGGCGCTCAAAAAGCCTATGTTTTTGACCTGAGCACTCCGGCCAGTCCGGTGCAAAACCCCATACTCACAGCTTCAGATGGAACTGCTGGGGGTGGGTTTAGTCATGGCGTGGCGTTAAAGGGAAATCTGGCTGTCATCGGCAGGATTGGGGATGGTACTACCGGAGGAGGAGCCAACGCCGGCAGTGCTTATATTTTTGATTTACCTGGCACGTTGCCTGCCACTATGACGGAAACCAAAAAAGTTCACGCGGGGGCAAGCCCTCCTGGACTTAAATTTGCAACAGGGATAGCTATTGAAGGAAATGTTATTGTTTTTGGTGATGAAACCCAGGATAGCTTTATTTTTGGTTGTAGTAGCGGGCCTGACATAACCTCAAACCTTGTCGCGCACTGGAAACTGGATGAAACGGTGGGGACAAATGCCAATGATGAAACCGCCAATAATAATGACGGTACATTAACAAATGGCCCAATATGGCAGGGGGCTGGCGGGAAAGTTATTGGCGGCCTTGAATTTGATGGGCTTAATGATGTTGTCGGTGCCGGTTCCGGTGCTTCTCTTGATGATATTGGCCCGTCCACGGCTGCGGCCTGGATTTATCCGCAGACCGCAGGGGAGGCCAGTAAAGGCTGGATCGTTGGCAAAGCGGCCAGTATCACCGCAGGACTTCCGAATAATGGCTGGTTTTTGGCGTTGAGCAATGATGAAGTCAATGCCATTAAATTTTCAAAAGAATTCACCACCTCCCATATTGAGCTCACCTCAGTTGCAAACGCCATAACATTAAATGCCTGGAACCATGTTGCGGTGACCTGGGACGGAACCGGTGGCGGCGCAGGCAACGCTCATATCTATGTCAATGGTGTGGAAACGGCCTATAGCTTTACAGATAACGGAGCAGGAACTGCCGTTACCGATGCAGCCCAGAATGTTACGATAGGTAATAACCCTGCCGGTTCATGGACATTCGATGGAATCATGGACGAAGTTCGTCTTTATACGCGGGTGTTGACCCTAGCAGATATAAACGCATTGCCAGGCTTTAGTAATTGCAAAACTGCCGGGGCCTGTACGCAGGAAGCCGCCATTGACGCAGAGGGCAATCAACTTAAATATTGCGACGGCA
>JAJFIM010000211.1 GCA_021774995.1 Alphaproteobacteria bacterium
GCATGGTTTGAGCTAATAGGCACACCAGCCGCCGTACTGCCTAATTCTTGCATTGATGCTATGATGGTGCCTGCAATGTTGTGTCCTGATACCGCATTAGTCAGTAGCCAAAAGAAAAATCCAGTAAAGATAATAAAACGGGTAAACTCTGCAAAGAAATCCCCCATATCTGCTTTACGCAAGATCATCATGCCAAATGTCCAGACCATAGAAATCAACACCAGTGACCAAAACAAACGCTCGGCGGCGGCCTGGATAACACCCTGCCAAGTTTGTACCTTTCCAGCAAACTTTTGAGTAACCTGATCCAGAACGCTTTGATTGGTTACCGGGTCAATATAGGCCAATTCAGCAAATGCGGCTGTAGAAAAGAACATTAAGAATAAAACTGTCATAGACAACACTGGGTTAACTTTATACATTTGTCTTGCCTCTTGGGTTAGTGCGACGTATTATTTTTTACTCGCCATATCCTTCAGCGTCGGTTATAGACCAACCCCTTCTTTCCGGGATATCACTCAACTCTCTTTTAGGCTCTTTCATCTCAAGCTTTCCATCGCCATCTTCACAACCAGACAACAAAAATAATGACAACACGGCAACAAGTACAACAATCAACTGACTCTTTTTCATGATTTTCCCCTTAAATTAAGTTTCTTAGAAAGCGTCTCTAACAGACCAGGATCTACCAGTCGGCAAATTAACCGGACTCAACCGCTTCGTTGCAGCCTTATGTGAAGCTTGCCACATGGCTTTTTGATCTACTTCGGCCTGATATCTTGCATTCTCTGCATTATGATGAGCAACCATTAATGCGCGTATTTGCAATAGCTGGTTTGCTTGTTGACTAGCAATCTGATTAGCGTATTGAATGGCTTCCAGCCGACCTTTTGCAGTTTGTGCGTTTGTTTGCAAGCCTTGTAATTCAAGCGAGTTCGCCTTTATATCTGCTTGGTGCTGTTCAATGCCGCGCATCAAGGCATCATTGGCATATTTCTGAGCTTGCGTACTGTTTTCTTGCCCCCTGGCCATTTCCTTTAACTCGTCTGCTGAGCATTTAACCCCTAACTTAAAGCATTTAGATCGGCTGTAATAAGCCGCGTTTCTATAACGGGCTAAATAGTGCTCAACCCCTCCTCCTTCCGAATAATAATTAAGCATATTCTGTGCATGGGTTAGTCTGTTCATTGTTTGTTGGGCTTTTGACCAAACAAAGGCGGCTGGTGCCGTCGTGTCTACAAGCAATTTTTCATAAGTCATCAATTGCTTCTGATATTGTTGTACTTGTTTGGCTGTTTGTTGAACCGACTCGAACGCTGTGATCGTGGTTTGCATGATATTCGCACCGTCAATAACCGGAAACCCGCTGGCTTTAACGCTGCCAACATGACAAACAACAACCAGCGCCAATAACCACTGAACAATAGTTTTTTTCATTTTGAATCACTCCTGATGTTAATAATCAAACGATTGATAAGGCTTAGAAAACAACATGTCTTTGGTAACAACGACGTTAAAACGATAACCGGGCCTAATCTCCAGTGTTGGCGCAATATTAATGTTTCTATTGATTAAACTTGCTGTTACTCGTCCCAACTGTTGACCAAGTGATTGGCTCATAATACTGCCCGCATTTTGTCGCCCAAATGCACCGCCTGAATCGCGTTGACTATAAGCAGCGCCAGCAATAACCGCCGACATAATCAAGGCTGAACCAAAGATACGCATGTAATGATTATTGACCAGATCGTTGAATCCGGCTTGTCCCAACCCATCAGCACCCGGCATCGCGCCAATATCCATTGTCTTGCCGTCTGGAAAGATAATGCGCTGCCAAGCAACCAACACACGCGCTTGGCCAAATGCTACCTCGCTGGAATAAGTGCCAACCAGTCTTGAACCCTGCGGAATCAAACGCCAATTTCCTATTGGTGAGTCATAAATATTCTGGCTGACTTGTGCCATGATCTGACCGGGTAGACTGGAATTAATCCCACTAATTAGGGTCGCCGGTATCACAAACCCCGTTTGTAAGATATAAGGCGATACTGGCTTTTTGACTGAACTATCCAGCTTCCAACGGTCTTCATCGGTTGAAGAATCAAAGCGCGTAAAGTCTCTGGCAACGCCAGAACCATCCAGTATTACCGGCGCAGAATCATCCATCGCACCACCGATTCCACCGCCTTGTTTGATATGCTCCAAACGTTCTTGATAGGCAGCGGTCGGGTCGTCGCGTGTTCCCGCGTCAATTTCTTGCCGGACTGCGGCCAGTTTCATTAATGATTCTTCTCTTGATCCAGGTGCCGCATTAGCAACATTAGGCGTTGATCCTGAACTTCTGGGTGCAATGACGTTAACATTCGTTGGCGCTCTCACTGCATCTTCAAACAATTGCTGTTTACGCAAACGTATCTGGTCTTGTTGTGCCGTATTCGAATTAAAACCTGTTGCGTCAGGGGGTAATGGTGGTAAATCTAGGTTTTGCGGGGTGTCATGAACCGCATACTCTAACGGTAGTACGGGCATTTCCGGTAGCATTGCAGGTGCAATGATGCCGCCCTGATAGTCCTTCGTCATTTGTGAGGCAAAGGTATCGCTAGACTGGACTTCATCAGCACCGTCATTGTATGAACCATTATTCTCAGTTGCACGGTTCATTGCCACAATCATCATGAGCAGCATAAAAACCAACATAATCCCGCCAAAAATATATATGGGCAGATTATTGACACGCCGAACACCTACACCTTTTGCGACCATTTCAGGTGAAGATTCAGGAGATAAAAGCTTTGACGTTGACAGTTTGTCTAGCTCCTTTATTCCATGCGTAACCAGTGACCAGCGGGAAGAATCTTGTCATTATCTGGCGTATAAGCACGGGTTAATCGCTGTTCATCAACGGCAAGCGAGAGTCGATAAATGTCACTAGCATCATCAAGGATATAAGCCAGGGCAATGCCTTTATTGTCCGCTTGAGTATCCGTATCCGTTACTGCAAATTTTGATGGCTGGTATTCCTGTACCGCATAACCACCACCGCGAAGGTATTCTACAAAAGCCACACCAAA
>JAJFIM010000212.1 GCA_021774995.1 Alphaproteobacteria bacterium
CAGATACCCTCACCACCATCAAAATGGCTACAATTGGACACCTGCTTGCGCGTCAGTGTCGTGGTCGCCATTGGGTCAGGCAAGCGATGCCAACGAACCTTTCCGATGCGACCATGGATAGTTTCAGCGACTTCGAGAAAACCATCGTCCAGATCAGGGTTCCCCGCCGCATCAAACGAATTAGCCGTATAACGATACAAGCAACCATCTCGCTCATCTTCCGTCAGATATAGTTGACGATTATTTAAATCAACCGCCACGGCCTCATGATTAAACAAGCCCAGCGCGTTCCTAACAATAGCCTGTTTTTTCCCAAAAGGATCACACTCCCAGACTTGACCCTTGTTAACCTCTTCGCAAGATAACCATGTCTGCCAAGGGGTGTGGCCACCCGCACAATTCCGACTGGTATTTTCTAAAATGGAATATGCATCAATGACTTCACCTTGACTATTGAACCGTAATGCGCCAACGCCACCTGTTTTATCTTCCATTTCACTGTTCGAAACATATACCCAGCCACCATCGTCGGCAGCAAAAACAACCCCACCATCAGGTGCTGCATGCCATTGATAGCCAAAAATCTCACGGCTGGAATGAGCCAAAATACGAGAAGTAAAACCAGCTGGCAGACGCACACCATTTTCATCAGGTGGTAGTAGCTCACCCAATGACGCCTTTGACAATGATGCCGCTTTAAGTGACGCAGGCAACAAGCTATTGCCCATAAAAACACTTAAACCAGCAAACCCATACTGCAGCAGCTTGCGCCGTTGTGGAATAAATTTATTCATAAATAGAATACGCCTTAAGTGAGATTAATAATGCCCTTAAAAACAAGCAAAAAATATTTTTTACACAAACCAATATGGGGGCGGAAGTTAGACTTTTAAAGGCGACCTTTAATTAATTGCGCCAACATATTAATTGTTGTCGCGATTATTTTCGCACTGTAGCCATAATGGCATTTAAGCTGATGAAATATAACCAACTGTATCAGCATTAAGTCATGTAGCTGCGACACACTCACATTCAACCCGGCCATTATCGGTTGCAAAAAAGAGTCGTCACCCGCTTGATGACTATCATTATCAATCAATGCGGTTAATTTTTCCGCATCGAAACCACAGCCTGATACCAACAAGATACATAAATCAAATCCAGGAAGCTTAGTATAGGCATAATCTTCCCAGTCAAACAAAACAAACCCAGCATGGGTTAAGCCAATATTATTCACCGCCAAATCGCCATGCTGAGGAATAGCCGGCAACCTCGCCAGCATCGTGTCCCAATCATGCGCCTGCCGAATTTTTTTGATGCTTTCTAGCAAATGTGGCGGCAAATAGCTGAGTGCTTGCTCAAAAACCAATACTTGATCGTGCGGCTCACCCTCACCCGCTCGCATCATGCGTTCTTTACCAATCAGAAAATGTTGTATTGGGCGGCGAAAATCCGGCTTTGCCTGCAAAATAGCGTCTAGATTGACGACAGAATGTTTTATCCCTTGAGTCACCAATACAACATGATGATCGGATTCTCTGAAAAGAATAGGTGCTGGCACCAGATCAGGATACCACTCGCTACACACAACCGACGCATCATACTCCCGACCAATACGTTGCAGGCTAGAGGGGACATTTTTTTGTTCTACCGTTTCATCGAGAACAAACTCTCTATGTAATCGCAAGCCCGCATCACTTGGTTTCTTAGCCACCTTAACAAAATAATTCACGCCATTCTTAAAAAAAACATGTATTAAGACGGGCTCTCGGACAATCACATTGACGACATAGTCATCATGCGGACTTGGAAATTCCGGTTGCTCAAATAAGAAATCTAGAATTTGCTGAATCATTTTCTGACCCAAATCATTTGACAGCGAAAAAGCCAACGGTCTAACTGGCTATTAGACAAAACCCAACGCAACCAAAATTTAGGCCGACGAATGGCATCTAATGGCAAACCGTATTTAAGAGAAAGTACTGCCTGAAATGCATGACGCTCAGTAGAAATTAAATGAGCAAATGAATCAAAATCCGGGTAAACATAAAAATAATCAAATTTTAAAAAACCCACCGCTGTTAACTCACGGGTAAATTGATGCAAAAACGTACCCGGCGACGCTGTGCGTTTAAAAAGATTTGTTAGTGCATGACGTAAAAAAGACAGTTGATGCAAATTCACCGCATTCTGCGTGAAAATAATCAAGCTGCCCTGCGGATGAATTCGCGTTGACAAGGCCGCAAACATTTCCTCGCGTGTTTTCCATATGGCGGCAAGCTTCTCACTCAACAATGGCGCATCACCCACCTGATCTAAAATAACCAAGTCATACAACGCATCCGCATCGGCGAGACTTAACAGATCCTCAGCCTCTCCGCTTAGTGAGATAAAATCAACGACACCAGCACCTGAGTTTCCTACCGACGCCGCCTCATCGTTACGCCCATGGGTAATGATCAATACCCGAGAGTTTTCTCTAGCAAATAAGTTAATACATTTATGGTAGGCATCTTGCATGGTCTTACTATACGGCACACCTATGTAAAGCGTTCATGATTATTTTGGGAAACATCAAACAAACCGTCATCCCCGCGAAGGCGGGGATCCATATCGTTAAATTGATAGCACCATACGCGCCATTCGGTCGTCCCTCCCTCTTTGCTCGCACGGCATCATTTTTGTCTTTATTTCCTTTTGCCCCTCCGGGGTTTTTTGCTCACGGGAAAGCCGATGGCTAACCAACTGATGGGGGGAGAAGAATCAGCCGGAAGCCAATATCGTAGGCGTGGTTGTCCGGTCGATCCCTGTCCCGATACGAAGGACGGCAGTACAACGCGTTGTCGAAAGAGCCGCCACCACGCACTACACGGTAAGCGCCCCTGTCAGAGCCGGGTGGGTTTTCGACAACCCCTTTTTTCTTGCATGCCTCGTAATACTTCTCGTCATACCAGTCCGCACACCATTCGTACACATTGCCACTCATATCGTGAATGCCCAGCTCATTGGCCAACATCAATCCCACATCATGGGTTTCATCGTTACTGTTCTCTGTATACCAACCCACTTGCTTCAGTTTATCGCTACCTGAGTAGGTGTAACCTTGGCTATACTTCCCACCTCGCGCAGCATATTCCCATTCCGCTTCCGTAGGCAGACGAAATTGTTTGCCGGTTGCTTTATTCAACTGAAGAATAAAGTCTTGCACTTTGTTCCAAAAAACCATCTCCACCGGACGACTCTCACCCTTGAAGCGGGAGGCGTTCTCTCCTGTAATCGCTTTCCACTGGCCTTGTGTCACTGGGTATTTGCCAATATCGAAGGAAGACACTTTTACTCGATGGGCATTTCCATCATCTTTATCACCCATCAAAAACTCACCGCCATCGACATGGATAAAGTCGATGGTTTGGTTGGATGGAATAACAATCGTCTCGCTAGATAGTGGCATGTTTAATATCGATAAAAGTTAAGTGACGCTGGTCGAGTCGCCCGAGGGAACCTCCCCCTTAGGCTCTCACAGGTAGGGTCGAGTGCTGGCGCGTTAACCCGGGTAACATGTACAATCATCCCCTTGTCACGTTTCCAGCACCCTCCACGTCGAACGCAGCATGCGGATTTCCCGCACTACGCTCCCCCGCATGTTTCACATCAAGGTTTATGAGACCTATCCTGCTGGCGTTGCTTTCAGCTCTGCTCTTAACATCCGGTAGCCACGAAACAGCCCCAGTTTGTCATATAACCATTGCCTACTCCACCTCTGCCAACCGAAGCCCTGTCGTTTCCGGGATCGCATCAAATGTCGCCTCACTTTCTTTTCTACCCAGTCTTGAATGTAGTTGAAGCATCGACTCGAGTGCCCAATCGCAAAGTAGTTAACCCAGCCACGCAAAATCGGATTAATCAAATGTATTACTCGATCAACCGGTTGTGACTGATGCCTTCGGAACACTTCTTTGAGCTTTTGCAATAGCGCTGTGCGCTTTTTCTGCTTCGGCACATAATGTGGCCTCCATACACCTCTGAGACTACGGATGCGTCGAAAATCAAACCCAAGAAATCCGAAATTCTCTCCACGACTCAGGTCCACGATACTGCTCTTCTCTTCATTGATTTCAACCTGTAGTTTGGCAAATTCTTCTCGCAGTCGCTTTTCCACCGCCTTCATCAACCAGTTATGTCGCCGATGTTCATCGACCAAGATCACCATATCATCAGCAAATCTTGCATACTCAACATAGGTGTACTTGCCATAACGTGTGACTTCCTTCGCCCGTTCCAGCATCCGGTCTACCTCATTGAGATAAAGATTGCTAAGTACCGGCGAAATCACGCCACCTTGCGGCACACCGCGTTTACCAGAGGCTTTTAGCATTACTTTCAGCAAGTGCATCACGTCATCATCATTGATTCGTTGCGCGACTTTCTTCAACAGCAATTCATGTCGAATCGTGTCAAAATAGGCGCGCAGATCAAGATCAATCACGCGTGTCTTGTTCTGAACAATTGCTTGTGCCACTCGTTTCACCGCTTCATGTGCCTTGCGCTTTGGACGGTAGCCAAATGACCCCGGTTGAAAATCCGCCTCGAAGATCGGCTCTATTATTAACTTAAGTGCACCTTGCACCACCCGGTCTCGAATTGCCGGAATCGATAGGGTTCTGAATTTACCATCACCCTTCGGTATTCCCTTATTTCGCACTGGTAGCGGCACATAGGTACGCCCAATCAGTTCTTCCTGTATCTGTTCAAGAAATGTCGCTACACCCTGCGTCTCGATGTCCTCAAACGTGAC
>JAJFIM010000213.1 GCA_021774995.1 Alphaproteobacteria bacterium
TCGAAAAGGTCCGTTCCAGAGCCATGGCGTCTATCCTCAAATACTAATGGGTCAAGTTGGCTCGGCTTATAGCTTCGTAAAAGCGACGCGGCAAGACGTGCTTTCAGTTTTATACCGTGCTACAAGCCGCGCCGATAGGACAGAACATGCTACACATCAATGCTTTGACATACCGGATCGAAGGGCGCCTTTTGCTGGACAACGCAACGGTTGCGTTGCCCGCAGGCCATAAAATAGGCCTTGTCGGCCGCAATGGGTCAGGCAAAACAACCCTGCTCCGGCTGATTATGGAGGAAATCGCCCCCGATGCGGGGTCCATTTCATCCCCTCGAAACCGGCGCATCGGCGCTCTGGCGCAAGAAGCGCCTTCCGGTGCGTTGAGCCTCATAGATCAGGTTTTGCAAGCTGATTTGGAGCGCCACGCCCTCATTGCCGAATCCGAAACAGCCACCGATCCCTCCCGCATCGCCGATATTCAAAACCGCCTCGTGGATATAGACGCACATTCCGCGCCCTCTCGAGCCGCCACCATATTGGCGGGACTGGGCTTTGATGAAGAAGCTCAGCAACAATCAGTCTCTGACTTTTCCGGCGGCTGGCGCATGCGCATTGCCCTGGGAGCCATATTATTCTCAAGGCCCGACATTTTACTCTTGGACGAACCGACCAATTATCTCGACCTTGAAGGAACACTATGGCTTGAAAGCTATTTACGAACTTATCCCTATACAGTGCTTCTGGTCAGCCATGACCGAGATCTTCTAAATAAAGCCGTAGACCGGATACTACATCTGGAGGACAACAAACTCACTCTTTACACCGGCGGGTATGACACTTTTGAAAAGACGCGCCGGATGCAGCTCGATCAACAATTGGCGTTAAAATCAAAGCAAGATGATGAACGGCGGCATATGCAGGCCTTCGTCGACCGGTTTAGGTATAAGGCGTCCAAAGCCCGCCAAGCGCAAAGCCGTCTAAAGGCATTAGAAAAAATGCGGCCCATTGCGGCCGTCATAGAAAATCAAATGCGGCCCTTTCACTTCCCCAATCCCACACCCATGCCGCCGCCGCTTATTCGATTAGAAAATGCATCCGTCGGCTACGCAGTCAACCAACCCATTCTGCAAGACATGAATTTGCGGATCGATATTGATGATCGCATTGCTCTTCTGGGTGCTAACGGGAATGGCAAATCAACATTTGCCAAACTCCTATCAAAACGCCTGGCCCCGTCAGGCGGAAAATTGCTTCGCTCAAAGAAATTGGATATCGCCTATTTCGCCCAACACCAATTGGATGAAATGACTCCGGAGGAAACGCCTTTCGTACATATTCAGGAGTTGATGCCGGAAGCAACCCAAGCTCAGGTGCGCGCGAAACTCGGCAGTTTTGGTTTCGATTACGATCGCTCGAACACAAAAGTGAAAGACCTATCTGGCGGAGAAAAAGCCCGCTTGCTTTTACACCTCTGCACAATTAATGGACCGCATATTCTCATCCTTGACGAACCCACCAATCATCTGGATGTAGACAGCCGCGAAGCGCTCATCCACGCCATAAACGACTATACGGGATGTGTTATTCTTATCAGTCATGATCGGCATCTTCTTGAAACATGCGCAGATCGCCTGTGGAAGGTTGGAGAGGGCACTGTGAAGCCATATGAGGGGGATCTGGACGATTATCGCGATGAACTTTTGGCGGCGGCGCGGGGCGGACGTTCAAAAGCTAACCGCGCCTCAGGCCCGCGTCCGCGCAAAGGGGAACGCCTCAAAGCACGCAAACAAGCGGCAGACCGGCGCGCTACAATTACGCACCTAAAAAAGCAAGCCTCAGCAGCGGAGAAGAAGTTGCAAGTTTGTGAAAAAAATCTGAAAGCGCTAGACGAGTCCTTGAGAGAACCGGGACTTTTTGAGCGTGATCCCGCTAAAGCTGCGGACCTAGGCCGCAAGCGCGCTGCAGTTATCAAAGAGTTTGAATATGCGGAAGAAACCTGGCTGGAAGCCCACGCTTCCTATGAGGACGCTAAGGCGTCCCTTGATGCTTAAGTCTTCTTCTCCCATTTACCGTGGTCTGCTTGCCGCCAATAGGTAACGTCGCGCCCTTGCTCACTGGCCTGTTTCCAGAAATCGCGTGCAGCCCGAAGCGCTTCGTCGTCTTTGCCGTCAAAGATGGTGATACACCGCTCATAACGGCTCACATCCCCAGGCGGGGCGCTATCAACCAGAAACAATGCATTGGCCTGATTGATATTGGCTTCCTCGAGGGTCAAGCTGATAGGTTGGTCTGGCGCACGCCCCTCTGTTACAGTTCCATGGGGCAAGAAGGATTCCGGACGGTAAGTCCATAAATGAGTGTTGAGAGCGTCTAGGCGCTCTTGCGAGCCAACCCGAACTTGCGCGCGCCATCCCTTGGCAAGCGTTTTTTCCAGAAGCTCAGGCAAAACGCGTTCCAAAGGCGCGTGTTCAAGATGATAAAACCATATTTCCGTTTGACCGTCCGCCGCCACTTTAATCCTCGTAGTGATCTGCGATGAAACGATCAAGAAGGCGCACGCCATAACCCGCCCCGCCCTTGGGAACGGTTGGGTGATCTTTGTCCGCCCAGGCCATGCCGGCGATATCGAGATGCGCCCAAGGAATATTCCGCACAAACCGCTCTAAAAACTGCGCCGCAGTGGTTGAACCCGCAAAACGTCCGCCAA
>JAJFIM010000214.1 GCA_021774995.1 Alphaproteobacteria bacterium
CAAAATATCGGGTAAATCATGCATCACAGCGAGAATGATACCAGCGACAATGCCAAGCGCGCCCGCCAAACGCCAGGGTCGGCGCCATAGACAAAGCCAAAGTCCACCCAAAGACATCAGGACCAGGGCGGAGGTTGGCCAGGACGGCATTAAGCGTTCCGCGCCTTCCCAGGACGTGACGGTCTCGGCCACTCTCAACATTTTATCTATTCCCCATCCCATGGGCTGAAGGGCGTAATTTTCAAGCCCAAAGGGAAGGAGAATCAGCGCCAGCACCACCCCCGGCATGATCACAACGCCAGCGAGCGGCATGACGATAATATTTGCAACCAGCCCATATGCGGCAACCCGGTTGAAATGAAATGCGGCAAACGGCGCGCTTGCTAAATCCGTAATGATGGATGTCAGAGCCAAGCCGGCGCCATAGAGCCAAAGCCTGTTTGTCCAATAAGAATAACGGGAACGGTTATGTGGATAGTAATTTTTATCCAGCCTGGAGGCGCGATGCCATTCGTAAAAGGCGATCAGACCGATCACGGCGGAAAATGACATTTGAAAACTGACGCTGAGCAGGCTTTCAGGCGTCGCCAATAAAATTACCGTGGCCGCCAGGGCGACGGTGCGCATGGATAATGCGGGTCTATCGAGCATGACTGCTAGAAACATCAAGGACAGCATGATGTATGCGCGTTGCGTGGATATAGAGCCGCCGGAGAGAAGAAGATACGACCCGCCGCCTAAAAGGCCGCCGAGCGCCGCCCATTTGCGAATGGGATAGCGCAGAGCAAGAGGCTCTATCGCAGCCAGCATTGCGTAGATGAGGGCAAAGAACATGCCCGCCACCAACCCCATATGCAGCCCGGAGATTGCTAAGAGATGCGCCAGTCCTGCAATCCTCAAATTTTCAACAGTTTCTTCAGGAATGGCGTCGCGATCACCGGTAATAAGAGCGGCGGCCACCGCGCCGCTAACCCCTGGCAATTGCGCGCGGATGCGTTCGGAAATTAGCAAACGGTTTCGTTCAATTTTCAGAGCGATGCGCGCGGTCAAAGAAAGATCGACGGGTGGGTTGAGAATTTGCGGACGGCTGAGCGTAAATCCGTAGCCGCCGATTTTCTTGAACCAGGCTTGCCGCGCAAAATCGAAAGCGCCAGGCGCTATAGGTCCCGGCGGCGGATTAATGACGGCAAACAGGCGCACGCGCTGTCCGGGTTCCAGTACGACGTCCTTCTGGCGAATGGTCAGCCGGATGCGAGCCGGTAACGCTTCGTCTGGTAAACGGTCAATATGTTCGGGCGTCATAACAACTTTCCAACCGCCCGCCGGTTGGCGCGAAAGAGAGACGATCTTGCCGATCACATCTCCTGGTCCGATTTTTTGTTCAATGACTGGAGCGGCGGTGCGGTGCGTTCTTATTTTGGCGGCGGCAAAACCAAGGGACAGCAGCACGCTCAACGCCACAAGGAGACATGCCGCCTGACTGAATTCGGGCGCCATCGCAGACCAGCGCGGCCATGTTTTCCAGAGAAGATACGCTGCGATAAGTGGGCAAAGTCCAAGCGCCGCCGTGAGAGTCCAGCCAGGTTCGAAACTCAAAGAATAATAGACGGCGATGCCTACGCCTAAAGCGACGGGCGCCCAGAGCGGCCACCTATCGCGCTCCTCCCAGAACGCTGCGCGCAGGAAATCAGAGCCAAGATTTCCACGGCTCCATTTGCGCGGATCAAAGAAGCGATGTGTTAAATATGCGCCCAAGCGCCCCCCTCAGCAGGCATTTAAATTACAACTTCCGGCTGTGACAGTAATCAATCCAGGGGCACTTAACCAGAGCCGGGTGTGTGTGTTACAAGGGCGGCGCGTCTTGCGGGCTTATCAGCGCCAAACGTGATTTTTTGAGCCAAATTACCACCCCCTTCTTACCCTTGATTGCTAAGGTATTATGCCAGTTTCTTCACCTGTTATCACACGTTTTGCCCCCTCGCCGACCGGCATGCTCCACATTGGCGGCGGACGCACGGCGCTGTTTAATTGGCTGTTCGCCCGTCACCATAAGGGACAATTTTTCTTGCGAATCGAAGACACGGATCGGGCGCGCTCCACGCCCGAGGCGGTTGATGCAATTTTAACAGGTTTGAAATGGCTTGGACTCGAATGGGATGGCGAAGTTTATCGCCAATCTGAGCATTTGGAGCGCCATGGCGAAATCGTTCAATCCCTGCTCAACCTCGGTCTTGCCTATCGCTGTTATTGCTCTCCTGAGGAACTCGCCCAAATGCGCGAAACGGCAAAGGCTGAAGGAAAACCGCAAAAATATGACGGCCGCTGGCGCAACCGCGATCCCAAAGACGCCCCGGCGGGTATCGCTCCTGTTATTCGTTTCAAGGCGCCGCAATCGGGGGAGACCGTCATCCGCGACCGCGTGCAAGGCGATGTCACAATCGCCAATGAACAACTCGATGACCTCATCCTCATGCGTTCCGACGGCGCGCCCACTTATATGCTGTCCGTTGTGGTCGACGATCATGATATGGGAATCACGCACATCATTCGCGGAGATGATCATCTCACCAACGCCGCGCGGCAAAGTCAGATTTATGCGGCGCTTGAGTGGACGCCGCCGGCGTTCGCTCATATTCCGCTTATTCATGGATCTGACGGGGCCAAACTATCGAAGCGCCACGGCGCCCTCGCAATCGAAGCCTATCGCGATATGGGCTATATGCCCGACGCCATGCGTAATTACCTGCTGCGTCTGGGGTGGTCGCATGGCGATGATGAAATCATCTCCACGGAGCAGGCTATTGAATGGTTTAATCTGGAAAGTATCGGTAAAGGCCCCGCCCGCCTTGATCTCGATAAATTGAATTCTATCAGCGGTGCGTACCTTTCGCGCGAAGACGATTCGCGGCTTAGCGCAATAATTGTGGCAATTTTCGATAAAAAAATGGGGTATCGCCTCTCTGCTGAACTCAAGGAACGGCTGAAAACCGCCATGCCTGAATTTAAACAGCGCGCAAAGACGCTTAACGAACTTGCTGAAAACATGGAATTTCTGGTATTACCTCGACCATTACCCGTAACCGGGAAGGCGGCCAAGCAACTGAACACTGACGCCAAACGCATGCTGGCGGATCTCGAAACAGCATTAGCGACGGTTCAGACATGGACGCAGGAGAGTATTGAAGCGGCGATCAGAGATTTTGCTGAGACTAAAGGGTTGAAATTTGGCAAAGTCGCCCAGCCCTTGCGCGCAGCTTTAACGGGGGGCGCCGCTTCGCCTGGTATTTTTGACCTTCTCACGGTCCTTGGCCGGGAAGAGTCACTTGGGCGGATTGCGGATCAAGCCGCCGCTTGAT
>JAJFIM010000215.1 GCA_021774995.1 Alphaproteobacteria bacterium
AGAGGCGGGGCGTCTGTGCCAATATCTTTTCGATGTGATGTTTGAGAATATGGATGCCTCTCTGAGGGAGATGGGCGTGGGCGATTTGAGCGTCAGTAAAAAAATCAAAGCCATGGCCGAGGCTTTTTACGGCCGGGTCTCCGCTTATGAAGACGGATTGAATGCGGAGGATGCTTCGGTTCTTCCCCAGATTCTTCTGCGCAATCTCTATCGTGATGCGGCGGCGCCGGACGACGTTCTTGAATTAATGGCGCGCTATGTCCGCAGGCAGGAGGTGAGTTTGAGCCAGCAGTCATCCAGCGATTTGACGGCCGGACGCGTGGCGTTCATTGCTCTGGGTGAGGCGGCGTAATGTCGTCCCGGCTTCCTCGGCCTGAATTTTCGCGCCTGTTTAATGTCGCGAATCTGAAAACCAAGAAGCGCGTCGCCATTGAGGCCACCGAGGAAGAGTGCCTGATATTGGCTCAGAGAATGAAGGTCTCGCAGGTCAATTGGGTGCGCGCGCAATTGGTGGTTTCGCCTTGGAAGGGGCGCGTCAATGGCGTCTCAGGGGTGGGCGTTCAAGTTGTGGGTCTCCTGGACGCACAGGTCGTGCAGCCATGCTCAGCCACGTTGGCGTCAGTTTCAGAGCACATAGAAGAAGATATTAAGTATAAATATATCAGTAGTTTAAAAGAAAAAACTGAACAAAAGTATGATAAAGAAATCGACATTCATTTTGAAGAGGATGATCCACCGGAAGATCTGATGGGGGACGAGATCGATCTGGGCGCTCTGGCGGCTGAGGTTTTGGGTTTGTCTATTAATCCTTATCCCCGCAAAGAAGGGGTTCAGTTTAACGCGGACGCGGCGGAGATAACGGGATGCGAACACTTTGACGAAAAACCAGAAAAAGAGCCGGAAAACCACCCTTTCGCGTCGCTCTCAAAATTAAAACCCAACACCGATTAAAGGTATCACGCCTGTGTTATTTGATGGGATTAGTCTTGGTGCGGGAGGGCGAATTTCAGTAAACTATTGTACCTGGAGCGCAAATCGGTATGGTCCGCGTCACAGGTCCATACTTTTGCCGGACCGGTTCTCCTCAAGGACGCTTACTGCATCGTGACAAGTCGTTTGACCATATCAATTGACGCCATGGGCGGGGACAATGCCCCGGGAATCGTTGTGGCGGGCGCCGAACTGTTTTTGCGGCAATATCCAGGGGTGCATCTGTTGTTGTTTGGCGACAAGGAGCAATTGGAACCGCTTCTGGCGTCGGCGCCGCTTCTGGCGGCGGCGAGTGAGATTTTCCACACGGATGAAGCGGTCAGCATGAGTGACAAGCCGGGGCAGGTTTTGCGCAAAGGCCGTCAAACCAGTATGTGGCTGGCTATAGATGCGGTAAAGCAGGGGCGCGCCGAGGCGGTCGTTTCGGCGGGAAATACTGGCGCGCTGATGGCTCTGGCAAAGTTTCAACTGCGCACAATGGCGGGTATCGATCGCCCTGCTCTCGGGACCGTCTGGCCTAAAAAGATAGGTCAGTGCGTGGTGCTTGATGTAGGCGCTAATGTTGAGGCGAGCGCCAAACAGCTTGCTGATTTTGCTATTTTGGGATGGGCTTTCGCCAGTACTGTTTTGGCTAAGTCAAATCCGGCTATCGCCATATTGAATATTGGATCGGAGGAACTCAAAGGTCCCGACGCCTTGCGGGAAGCCGCCGCAATCTTGCGCGATGAACGCCTGGGGCTTAATTTTGTCGGCTTCGTCGAAGGAGATGACCTCACAACGGGAAGCGCTGATGTGGTGGTCACGGACGGATTTACCGGCAATGTCGCCTTAAAAACCGCTGAAGGGACGGCGCGGTTGCTTGCCTATTATATGCGTGATGCGTTTAACGGGTCTTTGGTATCGCGTCTGGGCGCTTTCCTCGCCGCCGGCGCTTTTAGAAAACTGAGAGATAGAATGGACCCAAGCCGCGTGAATGGCGGCGTGTTTTTGGGGTTGAATGGCGTTGTTGTGAAAAGTCATGGCGGCGCCGACGATACCGGTTTTGCCAGTGCATTGGATCTGGCGGCAAATCTGGCGGGGAGTGAGTTTTCGTCCAAAATTTCAGAATCTCTGGTTCGGCTCAACAGTCAACTGGATCAAGGTCAACAAGCCGATAGCGCGCCGGAAAACGATGCGGACGGGGATATCAACACAGGGATTACGGCGGCGCAGCGCATATGATTAGATCAGTACTCAAAGGGTGTGGCAGTTACCTGCCTGAAAAAGTCATCACCAATGACGATTTAGCTAAATTTGTGGATACCAGTGATGAGTGGATTTCAACGCGGACCGGCATCAGACAACGATACATGGCCGCTGAGGGGGAATTAACCTCGGACCTAGCGCTGCATGCGGCTGAAGGGGCGCTAAGCGATGCGGGGCTGACCCCGGCGGATATTGATCTGGTTATTGTCGGGACCACCACGCCTGACCGAACTCTGCCCGCCACGGCGGCCATTCTTCAAGATAGGTTGGGCATGAGCCACGGCGCCGCATTTGATGTGCAGGCCGTCTGCTCAGGCTTTATCTATGGCCTGGCGGTTGCGGACAATTTCTTGAAAGCAGGGCAGCACCGCAACGCCCTTGTGATCGGCGCCGAGACACTGACGCGCATCCTCGATTGGGAAGATCGCAACACGTCCGTCCTGTTTGGAGATGGGGCGGGAGCCGTTGTGCTATGCGCCGAGGAGAGCGCCGGCGCAAAAACCGATCGCGGGATTTTGTCCACCTATCTGCGTTGCGACGGCCGTCTGAACAAGCTGATCACCTCCGATGGCGGCGTCTCCGAAACCCGCTCCACGGGATATATCCGTATGGAAGGCCGGGAGGTTTTCCGCAACGCCGTCACAAATATCGCCGAAGCGATCGAGGTCGCCTTGTCTGATGCGGATTTAAGCATTGCGGATGTGGATTGGTTTGTGCCCCATCAGGCGAATATCCGAATTCTCAACGCCACGGCGAAAAGGCTTGGAATTCCTGAAGAAAAAGTGGTCGTGACCATTGCCCAGCATGGCAATACCTCTTCCGCCTCGGTGCCTTTGGCCTTCGATGCGGCGGTGAAAGACGGACGGATTAAAAAAGGCGATCTGGTCCTGTTTGAGGCCATGGGTGGCGGTCTGACCTGGGGCAGCGCCTTGGTGCGACTTTAGCGAAGGACGCCTTACTTTCCTTACCTGCCCAATACTCACAGAGATCCCGCTCACCTTCTTGTTTTCTTTGAACTAATTCCTTCTCGATGTTGACGTAAGACGCTTCATCAGCGTACCCTTGGCGGTCTAGAGGAAGGGCAGGATTATATGAGCAAGAACACCGTCACCCGCGCTCATCTCAGCGAGGCAGTTTACAAAGAGGTGGGGCTTTCACGAAACGAATCAACCCAATTGGTTGAAACGGTTCTGGAAGAGGTTGCATCCTGTTTGTCGCACGGGGAAAACGTTAAACTTTCCTCTTTTGGATCGTTCCTGGTCCGGCAAAAAGGCGGGCGTATGGGCCGCAATCCGAAAACAGGTGAGGCTGTGCCGATAAAACCACGCCGCGTCTTGGTATTTCGCCCCTCTAATGTGCTCAAAGATATGGTAGACAATAAGACCTAGCCGATTCTTTGAACCCATAATATGAGCCTGTTCATGAGCACTCGGAAATCCGCGCAAGCATTCAAAACCATTAGTGAAGTCGCTGACACGTTAGACGTGCCGCAGCATGTTCTGCGGTTTTGGGAGAGCAAGTTTTCTCACGTAAAGCCTATGAAGCGCGGGGGAGGGCGCCGTTATTATCGACCCGATGACGTCGACCTGTTGCGGGGCATTCGCACGCTGCTCTATCACGACGGCTTCACCATCAAAGGCGTTCAGAAAGTATTTCGAGATCGCGGCGTGCGCTTCGTTATTGATACCGGCCGGCCAGGCGGCGAGCGTCCGGTATTGGCTAAGGAAATCTCAGGGCAAAAACCACTCAGCTATGACGACGCAAAGGCCAGCGCGTCATCCAAGAGTGACAGCGCCGCGGCGCTTAATGGTGGGGAGCAATCTTTGAGCGCTGGCCAGCATAATAGGCTCCGCGACGTTTTGACGGAATTGCTGGAGCTGAAAAACCTCGTTGAAGCGACGCGCGGCGCTGAAACGCTGAAACGCTGAAACGTTTTTTCGCACGCCTTAAAGACATTGCCCTGGATGCGCCCTCTCGTCTATAGTGCGCGCGCTTTCAAGGGGCATTCATCGGAAAAGATCGGAGCGTAGCGCAGTCTGGTAGCGCACTTGACTGGGGGTCAAGGGGTCGTGGGTTCGAATCCCGCCGCTCCGACCATTTTCTGAACCTTTGTTCACGTCTTCGTCACCCCGCCAGAGGTGCGTGGATCCAGGTGAGCAGGGACTTGGCGGGGAAGGCCCATCCAACACCGGCGATGGCGTAATAGGCGAGTTGGACCAGCCAGTGGTCGGGGATGTAGGTGACGGCCACATAAACACCGGCGAGCGCATAGACGGCGAGGCCGACGATCAACAGGGCCATGCCAAAGATTTTGCGATTTCGTATTCCCATGCGCTCTTGAACCATCTTGTTATTTGGCCGACCCCGTGATTTATGAAGACCGGCCATGCTGGCGCTTGGGTTTAGACCAAAATAACAAAGATGAGAAGAAGCCGGACGATGTTTAATTTTCTTCCCCTGGAGGTGGATGAGGGCGCGCGCCGGCGGGTTGCGCGGTGGCTTCTTATCGCGGGTTTTCTGATTGCCGCCATGGTGGTGGTGGGCGGCGCCACGCGGCTCACTGATTCAGGCCTGTCAATTACCGAATGGAAACCGGTTACCGGTATTTTGCCGCCCTTAAGCGAGACGCACTGGATTGAGGAATTCACGAAATACAAGACCATTCCAGAATATGAACTGGTTAATAAGGGCATGGATCTGGCGGCGTTCAAATCCATTTACTGGTGGGAGTGGGGCCACCGGTTTTTAGGCAGGCTCATCGGCTTCGTTTTCTTTCTGCCTATGGTTTACTTCATGGCCACGCGCCAGGTGGCGCGCTCCATGGCCCCTAAATTGATCACCATGTTTATCCTTGGCGGGGCGCAAGGCGCGCTTGGCTGGTTCATGGTGCAAAGCGGCCTGTCCGACCGGGTTGACGTCAGCCAATATCGTCTGGCGGCGCATCTGGGGGCGGCGTTCCTTATCTACGCTTATATACTTTGGATCGCGATGGATCTTATTCTGGGCCGGGAAGGCGCGCCGCCGGCGGCGAAGCGCACCAATGAATCACCTCTCTATAAAGGCGGACTGGTCATTGCCGGTTTGATTTATCTGCAAGTTATTCTTGGCGGCTTTGTTGCCGGTCTGCGCGCCGGTCACGCCTATAACACCTGGCCTTTGATGGATGGGGGATTTATTCCAAGCGGCTATTTCTTTTTATCTCCCTGGCCCCTCAACTTTTTTGAAAATATTGCCGCCGTTCAATTCAACCACCGGCTTGTGGGCTATGTCATTTTTGCTGCTGTGGGGCTGCTGGTCGCGACTGCGCGCAAGCAGGCGATCAGTGCGCCAGTTCGCACGGCGCTATACGTGTTGGTTGGCGTAGTCTTGGCGCAGATTGCTTTGGGTATATGGACATTGCTGGCGGTCGTGCCGCTGGCTTTGGGTCTGGCGCATCAGGCGGGGGCGTTGGCGGCTTTCACGATCAGCCTGACGTTTGTGCAGATGGTTCGGCATGATGTCTCCGATGAGCGCGAACCATCTTTAACCTATACCGCTCCATGACCCGCATCGCCATTATCGGGGCCAGTTCCGGTCCCGGCGCCACCCTGTTTGAACGCCTTCACGCACAAGGGCGCGATGTTATTGGCATCGCGCGTCATCAGGAAAAAATGGCGGTTCTGTCTAAACTCGTCCAAGAGAGGGGCCTGCCTCCTCTACGCTGGAAGCCCGTGGACGCCAGCTCTGTTGCCGAATTGCGCGATGCGCTGGCGGGCGTTGATATTGTTTTCGAATGCGCCGCGGCCCATCTCGTCCAAGTGATTTTGGAAGCGGCCGGGTCTCGCCTGGAGCGTTTGATCGCCGTGGGGTCGGCGCGCCGTTTCACGAAATTTCCCGACGCCCACGCCGCGTCAGTGCAAGAGATGGAGAAATGCGCGGCGGCGTCTCCCGTACCGGTCACCATATTGCACCCTACGATGATTTATGGCGCGCGGGGCGAGAACAATATCAAGCGGGTCATTCAGTTTGTTCGCCTTTGTCCGCTTATTCCGTTGCCCAGAGGAGGGCGGACGCTGATCCAGCCCATCCACGCCGACAATGTCGCAGATTGTCTTGAAGCGGCCCTGGAGAGAGAACAGAGCAAAGGCAAGACTATCGTCATTGCAGGGCCCGATCCGATGCGTTACGCCGATTTTGTGCGCGCCTGCGCGCGGAGCGCCGGACTTGCAGCGCGGATTGTTCCACTACCTGGCGGAATGCTGATGGCGGCGGCGCCCCTGTCGCGGTTCATTCCCGGCCTGCCGACAATCACCAGATCGGAAGTCCGCCGACTGATGGAAGACAAGGATGTGGATATAAGCTCGATGAATAAGCTTCTCGGCGTGACGCCAATGAGTCTGGAAGAAGGACTTCGTGAAGCTTAAAAAACCAGTAGGGGACGCCCTTGTTAAGAACGTCCCCGCAGGTCACTCGTCATGGAAAAGGGGGATTCCCACAACGAGGCGCCTTTGATAATCATCCGGGCCGCCTACTCATACGGTGATATGATAATACGCATCACCTTGCCGACCCAGATGATAAGGCTAGTTAAAAATCAATCTGTGCACGGAGTTGTACCGCATCAATGTTGTTCTTTGCGGGAGTGCCGGCGACGATGGTTGATTCACCAAGGATCGCGGGAACGTTTTTCACATCCGCATTGATGTAGTTGAACATGATCCGCGTGTGATTGTTCAAATGCCAGTTTACGCCGGCGATAAGGGCGTCCTGTTTGCCGCCCAAGACGCCGCTGTCGTTGAGGTCGAGCGTGTCGTATCTCACCGCCACTTGCCAGGCGCCATAGCCGCCTTCATGTACGGGGTTTTTGACTTTAACGCGGCCGAAAGACCCCTTGCTGGCTTTATAGGTGCGGTGCTCACCAGTGATGAACCAGCTTGCGCCGATATAATAGCCGCCAAAGCTGGGATCTTTGCCAACGAGCAAATCCGGTTTGATCATCGCATATTCGGCCTGCACCGAGAACGGACCCCAGACACCGGCCGCTTCCAGGCCGTAAAACAGATCACCATCGGCCGCCATTTTTGGCGTTGATACGTAGCGGGTTTCCTGATGGACCTGCGG
>JAJFIM010000216.1 GCA_021774995.1 Alphaproteobacteria bacterium
GGTTATCCCGGAAGGCGCCCTTCAATATGAAGAAGGGCCTCCCGAAAAGAAATAGAAGCCCATGGCCAAAGAGTATTTGGAAAAATTATCGACTTTCATCGACCAAGCAACATCGGGCCGCCATGATAACGTCAATCTTGACTGCAAGCACTTCTTTAGCGGCGCCGCGCTCTATGCCGATGGGCGCATATGCATAACGTTAACGCCGGTCGGATTGGCGCTCAAATTGCCAGAACGCACAAAGGATAGGCTGATAGAAGACAAAAAAGCAGTTTTCCTGCGATATTTTCCAAAAGGCCCTATCAAAAAAGATTATGCTCTGTTTACGCGGGGTGTGGAAAAAGACGGTAAGGCGCTGCGGAGTTATGTGAATGAGAGCATTGATTTCGCTGTGACGTTGCCCAGACGTAAAGAGAATAAGAAGTAACACGCCCTTCTCTGTTGCGTGCGGGACACAGTGTCCCCATTGACAAACTGGCGCAAATCCGTATGGTGCGCTGCAAAATGGGTCGTTAAAGATTCATTTTGATCCGGATAAGCATGGGAACCGACAGCGACGATCAGATCGGCGCGAGGCTCCCTCCCCTCAAAGGTTTTATCCGTAACCATATATTTCCTATTTCCCGGCGCTGAAAGAACATGAATGCCGGGCAAAGACGATAACCGGCAAGAAGAGTTCACCTTACATATGCGTTTTTCCGATCTGGGCCTCAGCCCCGAATTATTGCAGGCGGTCGAATCCGCTGGCTACGAAACCCCTACCCCCATCCAGGCGCAAGCCATTCCATCGGTTCTTGAAGGGCGCGATGTGTTGGGCATTGCGCAGACAGGCACCGGCAAAACGGCGTCTTTTACCCTGCCGATGATTGAAAAATTGTCCCGTGGGCGCGCAAGAGCGCGCATGCCCCGTTCGCTGATTTTGGAACCCACGCGCGAACTCGCCGATCAGGTCTCCCGAAACTTTGAGACCTACGGCAAGAATCATAAGCTTAATATGGCGCTTCTTATCGGCGGCGTGTCATTCGAAGAACAGTTGCGCAAACTGGATCGCGGCGTCGATGTTCTCATTGCCACGCCGGGCCGTCTGCTTGATCATTTCGAGCGCGGCAAGCTGATGTTGACCGGCGTACAGATTATGGTCATTGACGAAGCCGACCGCATGCTCGATATGGGTTTTATTCCTGATATTGAACGCATCTGTAAACTCATTCCGTTCACGCGCCAGACATTGTTTTTTTCCGCGACCATGCCGCCGGAAATTCAAAGACTGACAAACAGCTTTTTACACAATCCGGTGCGCATTGAAGTCGCCCGCCCCTCCACCACTGTCGACACGGTGAAGCAGGTTTTGGTTAAAGTATCGCGGGAGCCAAAGACCAAACGCGCCGCCTTGCGTCAATTGCTGGGAAGTGAAAACGTTAAGAACGCCATTATTTTCTGCAACCGCAAGCGGGATGTGGATCTCGTTAGCCGATCGCTGAGCAAACACGGATTCAATGCCGCCGCGCTTCACGGGGATCTTGATCAATCAGTGCGCATGAAAACCCTAAAGGGATTTCGTGATGGAGACATAAAACTATTGATCGCCAGCGATGTCGCAGCGCGCGGACTGGATATTCCAGACGTTTCTCACGTGTTTAATTTCGACGTACCGACTCATTCTGAAGATTATGTGCATCGTATTGGTCGGACTGGGCGCGCCGGGCGCTCCGGCGCATCAATAACCATCGCGACGTCTCAGGATGCAAAATATTTAGAAGCGATTGAAACGCTTATCGGCAAGCCAATTGAACTTATCTCTTTGTCCGGGGCGCCTGAGGAGACAAAAGAACTTCAAAGTGAAGAGGCGAAACCGGCTCGGAAATCACCGCGACGCTCTAAAGACAAGAAATCCGATGTCGCGGCGCCCCAAGAAAGTGTGCCCGCCACACCCAAGAAATTAGAGGAATCACCGGCGCCTGAGAAAAAAAAGAAGCCGCGCTCCAATTCCCCTGTTATCGGATTAGGTGATCACACGCCAGCCTTCCTGCTTCGTCCCGTGACGCTTCCCAAGAACGCTAAAGTTTAGATCTATTCTAAGACAATAGTCTCAACCCCTGCATTCCCTCTCTGCACATTTTCAAATGATTACTCAAGGTGAAGATTCCGTTTTTTAAATGACGGCAACTTTGAGTAAATTTTATCAGGGGTTTCGCAATATTAAAGAGCGTATCTCTCAAGCCGAGCTCCGATGCGACATCCTATTAAGTTGAGTGAAGGCGCATTTATATTCATCTTTAGTAGCTTCTTTGCCCGATTAATAAAAATCATTTCCATTCAAAATTTTTACCAGATATTCGCCAATGCGCGTTACATAGAAGGTCTAAGCGGCTTAAGGCGCGTAATATAAGTATGAGGTAAGGCTTTTGGATTACCTAAAGAATTGTAAAGAGAGCCATGAGTTTTCGAAAAAGGTTCTGGAGGCGATGTCAGAGCACAACGCGCCCGCCAGTCCTCAAAACTATGAAATATGGTTCACCTATCTATCGGGGCGAAACCCGAAGCTGAATCAGACGATTGAAATTCTGTTCAGCAATAAACGCGAGTTTACGGCCGACATTAGCGATGAAATTTATCATCAGCATTTTGAAAGTTCATCATCAAAGATAACTGATGACATGATGAATGTCGGTGTACGGATGAAAACAGAATTGGATGGGTTGATCGAGAGCGTAGAATCGTCTTTGAAAAACACATCCGCCTATGGCGACACATTGCAAGCGGCCTCTGGAGAGCTATCTGAACCGCAAAATCAATCTGACGTCAAACTATACCTTGATAAAATTGTTTCAGCCACGCGTCAGATGGAAAAGCATAACGAAACGCTTGAATCGCGATTGCAAGAATCCGCTAGAGAAGTAAATACGCTCCGTCATAATATTGAAGAAATTCGGCACGAATCGTTAACCGACCAATTAACCTCCCTTTCCAATCGCAAAGCCTTTGATAACACGCTGCGCGATTCGGCCGCGGAAGCCATGGAAGATGGTGAAGATCTGTGCTTGCTGTTCAGCGATATCGATCACTTTAAAAAGTTTAATGACACATGGGGCCATCAAACGGGAGATAACGTCTTGCGGTTGGTGGCTAAATGTCTGAGTACGAATGTGAAGGGCCGCGATACGGCCGCGCGCTATGGCGGTGAAGAGTTCGCGGTTATTCTCCCGCAGACATCTCTGCCCAACGCTATAAAACTCGCCGATCAAATTCGTACTTCCGTTCAGGCCAAAGAATTGCAAAAACGCTCTACCGGCGAAAAGCTCGGCACGATCACGATTTCAATCGGCGTTTCCCGGTTTCGTCCCGGAGAAACTTTGAATGAATTTGTGCACCGGGCGGATGCTTGCCTTTATGCGGCAAAGAACAATGGCCGGAATTGCGTTATCTCAGAATCGGATGAAGCCATGGCGCATTTTGATGATTTGAAAGACTCGATCGCTTAAAATCCGCCTTTTATGATTCCGTAGCGTTTAGTTCAAGGCTTTTCGCACGCCTGGTTTTTTGCGAAAATTCTTGCACTTAAAGCTTTCGATCTTTTTATTCCATGATAAATTCGGTGGTTTATAAGCGACCGGCCTCTGTGGTCTGCTCGGGAAATTTCACCGTAATCACCCTATGCCCTCAAGGATGGACGATATCATGGAATTGAAGAATATAAGCCTCGAGATCTCAGATTCCGTTGCGCTTTTAACGCTTAATGATCCGGGGACGCTCAATGCCGTCTCCATGGATATGTTGGACGAGTTAAACGAAGCTTTTGACTCCATCGAAGATTCGGCCAATGGCGTTCGGTGCCTGGTGATGACCGGGGCCGGTAAAGGCTTTTGTTCCGGCGCTAATCTCGCCGGCGGCGGGGTTGCTGACGGCGAAGACGGTAAACCCGACTTTGGCGCGGTGCTGGAAAATTATTACCACCCTCTTCTGCTGCGCATGCGTGCGCTCCCCATACCCTTCGTCACCGCCGTTAATGGCGCCGCCGCCGGCATCGGCATGAGCTTCGCTCTTATGGGGGATATGATTCTCGCTTCGCGAAAAGCTTATTTTCTGCAAGCTTTTCGCCGTATCGGTCTGGTGCCCGATGGCGGGTCGACATGGCTCTTGCCCCGGCTTGTTGGCCTCACCCGCGCCAAAGAACTCTCTTTGATGGCGGAAAAGCTGCACGCCGAAAAAGCCTTGGATTGGGGGCTGATCAACCGTGTGTATGAGCCGGAGGATTTGATGCAAGAGGCAATGACGCTGGCCCGCGATCTGGCTGAAGGGCCCACCGTGGCTTATGGCTTGATGCGTCAGCTCTTTGCGTCAAGCCCGGATACGGCGTATGAAGAGCAATTAAAACTTGAACGCAACGCCCAAAAACAAGCAGGTTACAGCGAAGATTGCAATGAAGGCATATCGGCGTTTCTCGAACGCCGTCCCGCGAAGTTCACGGGGCGTTAAATTGTTTACCCTCGCCGTTTTGACTTTTTCTTTGGCTTTTTTGCTTTCGCGCGCATAGCGGCATCCAGCGCTTTTCGCGCCCATTGGGTGAATTCTTCAGGGTCATCGTAAAGCCGCTCGGGTACTTCGTTATAGGACATAGACATTTCCTTGCCCTTGCCGCCATAGATGAAAGGCCCCATACCTTCCTCTTCAAAGTCCCGCCGGTTGGCGTCATCCACTTTGAGATAGAGGGTTTGGCTGGCAATCAGCCCAAACATGACGTCGCCATCACCCAGAGGCGCAAAGACGCCCGCGCCTCCGAACAGGTTGCGCACCTTGACCGTTCCCAAAGGTTGAAACAATTCTTCGATAAAGGCCTTATAGTCGGCGCTGACGGCCATGGGTGGGCTAACTGGCGATCATTGGTTTTATGGTCACGGATTCGCCGCAGCCGCAGGCGTCAACTTCATTGGGATTGTTAAAGACAAAGCCCGCTTTCAATTTTTCGACTTTGTAATCCATTTCGGTGCCAATCAAGAAAAGAACGGCTTTGGGATCGATGAGAATTGTAATGCCTTTGTCTTCCACCATCTCGTCAAGGGGTTGTTTTTCTTCGGCGTAATCCATGGTGTAGGCTTGGCCCGCGCATCCGGCGTTCTTAACGCCCAGACGCACGCCAATATATTTTGAACCGGCAGCGCCCATGATTTCATGGATGCGCGCCGCAGCGGCATCGCTCAAAGTTATGGCTTTAGGAAGGGCGCGCGGGGTCGACATGATATTCTTCACTCCTCAACTAGCGTGTATTAAAACATATTCAATTCAAGTTTCGCTTCATCCGACATATGCGCCGGCGTCCACGGGGGGTCAAAGACCATTTCGACAACGACATCGCGCACGCCCTCGACTGAACGCACGGCGTTTTCAACCCAGCCCGGCATAATCCCGGCCACCGGACAGCCCGGCGCGGTAAGCGTCATTTCCACCGTAACGTCTTTATCATCTGACAAGTCAATCCGGTAGATCAACCCCAACTCATAAATATCAACGGGAATCTCCGGATCGTACACGGTTTTAATCGCCGCGACTATGTCGCGCGTGAGCCGGTCCAATTCATCTTGAGACAGCGCGGTTTCTGGCGCCGGCCCGCTGTCCGTCTCTTGGGTTTGCTCGATATCGCGTTGTTGTTCTTCAGTCATGATCTCATCCCAATAAGACGCGCGCTTTTTCAAGCGCTTCAATAAATAAGTCCACTTCTTTGCGGGTATTATAGAGCGCAAAAGAAGCGCGGGCCGTGGCCGTCATATTCAATCGATCCATCAAAGGCTGCGCGCAATGATGGCCGGCGCGGATCGCAATTCCGGCGCGGTCGATGATTGTGCTGATATCATGCGGGTGCGCGCCTTCTACAACGAAGGAGAGAATGCTTCCCTTTTGATGCGGCGCAGCGGCGAAAACCCGAACCGAGTTCAATCCCTCCAATCGCTCCGTGGCGTAGGCCAGCAAATCCGCCTCATGGGCCGCAACAGCCGCCCGGTCCAGTCCCATCATATATTCAAGCGCCGCCCCCAATCCAATCGCTTCAATGATCGGCGGCGTCCCCGCTTCAAATTTTTGCGGCAGAGATCCGTAGGTGACTTTATCAAGACTGACTTGCTCAATCATCTCGCCGCCGCCGCGATAAGGCCGCATGGCGTTTAGCAGGTTTGATTTTCCATAAAGAACGCCAATCCCCGTCGGGCCATAAACTTTGTGTCCCGAAAATGCGTAAAAATCCACATCCAGATCCTGCACGTCTATGGGCAGGTGCACCGCCGCCTGACAGCCGTCGAGAAGGACCGGCGCGCCCTGCGCATGCGCAATATCGATGAGCTCTTTGGCCGGATTGATGGTTCCCAAGGCATTTGACATATGGGTCAGTGCGACGATTTTCGTTCGCGGTGAAAACGCTTGGCGATAGCTCTCCATATCCAAATCGCCCGTGTCCGTCATTTTCACCCATTTAAGAACAGCGCCGAAACGTTCGCGCAAAAAATGCCAGGGCACGATATTGGAATGATGCTCCATAACCGACAGTATGATTTCATCGCCGGGTTTGATGTCTGCGCCGAAACTGTCTGCAACCAGATTGATGGCGTCTGTGGCGCCGCTGGTAAAAATGACTTCATGCGTTTCAGACGCGTTGATAAAACGCGCCGCCGTTTTGCGGGCGTCTTCAAACCTGGTTGTTGCGCTGTTACTCAAATAGTGCAGACCGCGATGAACATTTGCATAGCCGCTTTCCATGAGATCCGTCATGGCGTCGATTACAATAGAGGGCTTTTGCGCCGATGCCGCATTATCTAAATAAACCAATGGCTTATCATAGACTTTACGGGTTAGAATCGGAAAGTCTTCGCGCACGGCCTGCACATTAAAGGGCGCAGGCGTCACCGATGTCATGTCAACCGGCTTGTTCACGTTTTTAGTCCTTCCTGCATAATTTGGGACTCATGTTCCTTCAACCAATTTGATATATGTTTTTTCACAGGCGCGATCAATTCCTGTGTCGCGGCGCCCTCAACAACATCATCTAAAAAAGCCTCAATAAGAAGAGCCTTTGCCTCCCCAAGCGGAATGCCGCGCGAGCGCAAATAAAAGAGAGAGTCTTTATCAAGTTCGCCTATCGTGGCGCCATGGGAACATTTAACGTCATCGGCGTAAATTTCAAGCTCCGGTTTTGAATCCGCTTCCGCCTTGTCTGAGAGAAGCAAAGCCCGGCTGAGTTGATGCGCATCCGTGCCGTCGGCGCCCTCGGCAACGATTACTTTTCCTTGGAACACGCCGCGCGAATTCTCGGTCAAAACGCCTTGAAAAACTTGGGCGCTTTCGCAATCAGGCGCCGCGTGTTTAATGACGATTGTGTTATCGCAATGTTGCCGCCCCACCAGCATGTATACGCCGTTCACCTGCGCTAAGGCGCCTTTTCCCTCAAGCGTGATTATAGAGTCGCCCCGCACCAGGCCGCCGCCGCTTACCGCGCTCATTGCGGTATAGCGCGCCCTTTGCGCCAGACGCGCATTAAGCGATGTCACATGCAGATTCTCTTCCGCCGAACCTTCGACGACAATGTGATCAAGACAAGCGTCGTCGCCAACTTCAATTTCAATCCCTTGATTATGAAATGACGCCTGCTCGTTCTCGCTCACATGGCTTTCAATGAGCGTTGCCTTGGCGCCTTGCTCCAAAATAACAACGCACTTCGTGTGATAGTGCGCGGCATTCGCCGTTGTTTGATAAATGACATGCAAGGGACGATCGAGAACGGCGTCTTTAGCAATGCGCATAAAAAGTGCGTCTTGCATCAACGCGGCGCCGAGCGCCGGCATTGGGCTGGACGTGAGCCAAGTGTTAAGTTCAAGATAGTCTTTCACCCAGTCAGGCAAATCATGGAGTGATTGTTTCAAACTCACGAGTTCGACGCCGCTCTGCTCCATTAAGGATGAGAGGGAGGGCGCGAACACACCGTCATTGATGATCAGCCGACTAGCGGAAATTCCCTCAAAGGCCGTCGCAACAATGGTTTGCGGCGTCTCTTGCCCCAGCGCCAAGCTAAATGGCGCCTTCATGCGGGGGCGTAAATCCGTATACTTCCACGCCTCTACCCGCCGGTGCGGGAAGCCATGCGCTTTGAACCGTTCCTTGCCTGCGCGGCGCAGCTTCTTTAACCAATCAGGCTCCGAACCATTTTCGTCAAACACGCGGTCGCACGCCTCCAAATACGGTTTCTCGATATCGCCCCGAGAAGCCGCTACGCTTAAAATTGCTTTTTTTGGCGCCATTTGCACTGACATAGGTTTTAAGATCCGTTTTGCGCCGCGCTCATGCAGCCGAAGAGACGATGGATTCGTATCCGTCCCGCTCCAATTCAAGCGCGAGTTCTTTTCCGCCTGATTTGATAATGCGCCCATTGGATAGGACATGCACAAAGTCAGGTATGATATAATCAAGAAGGCGTTGATAATGCGTGATGACCAACATCGAACGATCAGGCGCGCGCAGGGCGTTCACGCCATCGGCCACGAGTTTGAGGGCGTCAATATCAAGTCCAGAATCGGTTTCGTCGAGGATTGCCAATCTAGGTTCGAACAGCGCCATTTGCAGTATTTCATTGCGTTTCTTCTCGCCGCCCGAAAAGCCGACATTCAAGGGCCGCTTCAGCATTTCAGAAGACACCTTCAAAAGATCCGCTTTTGCGCGCACCATTCTTAAAAAACTGGCGGCGTCAAGCTCTTCCACCCCGCGCGCTTTGAGTTGCGCATTATAGGCTGTACGCAAAAAGTTCATCGTCGAGACGCCCGGGATTTCAAGAGGATATTGAAAGGCCAGAAAAACACCCTTCGCGGCGCGTTCTTCGGGCAACATGCCTATGAGACTTTCACCGCAATAGGTAATGTCGCCTTGGCGGACCTCATATCCCTCGCGCCCTGAAAGCACATAAGACAACGTGCTTTTGCCGGAGCCATTCGGCCCCATAATGGCGTGCACTTCCCCGTCTCCAATCGACAAGGAAAGCCCTTTCAGAATTTCCTTACCCCCGACTTCGGCGTGAAGGTTTTTAATTTCAAGCATTACAGTAGTACCTCATTTAACCAACGCTCCCCTCCAGGCTGATGCTCACCAGTTTTTGCGCTTCAACGGCGAATTCCATCGGTAATTGCTGCAGGACATCGCGGCAAAACCCGTTGACCAGCAAGGCGACGGCTTCTTCTTCGCTGAGACCCCTTTGGCGGCAGTAAAACAATTGCTCTTCGCTAAGTTTCGATGTGGTCGCTTCGTGCTCTACAATTGCGCTCGGGTTCCTGCTTTCGATATAGGGAACCGTATGGGCGCCGCATTTGCTTCCGATCAGCAGCGAATCGCATTGCGTGTAATTGCGCGCGCCGGCGGCCTTGCGGTTAATATTCACTTGGCCGCGATAAGTGCTTTGCGCTTGGCCCGCTGAAATGCCTTTGGAGATAATCCGGCTGCGCGTATTTTTACCCAGATGGATCATCTTAGTGCCTGTGTCCGCCTGTTGATGATTATTGGTGATGGCGATCGAATAAAATTCTCCAACGGAATTATCGCCGCGCAAAATACAAGACGGGTATTTCCACGTCACCGCCGATCCGGTTTCAACCTGGGTCCAGGAAATTTTAGAATTCGCGCCCCGGCAATCCCCCCGCTTGGTGACAAAATTGTAGATGCCCCCCTTGCCTTCTGCGTCGCCGGGATACCAGTTTTGTACGGTCGAGTATTTGATTTCAGCGTCTTCCATTGCGATGAGCTCAACCACGGCGGCGTGAAGTTGATTTTCATCGCGCATGGGCGCCGTGCATCCTTCAAGATAACTGACGTAAGAACCTTTTTCGGCAATGATCAGGGTGCGTTCAAACTGTCCGGTGTTCGCCTCATTTATTCTGAAATAGGTGCTGAGTTCCATCGGGCAGCGCACGCCTTCAGGTATGTAAACGAATGAGCCATCGGTAAACACGGCGGAATTTAGCGTGGCGTAAAAATTATCCGACATTGGAACGACGCTTCCCAAGTATTTTTTCACCAATTCAGGGTGCTTTTGCAGAGCTTCCGAAATAGGGCAAAAGATCACGCCCGCCTCAGCCAAGCTTTCTTTAAACGTCGTGACGACGGAAACTGAATCAAAAACCGCATCCACGGCAACGTTCTTGACGCCCGCGAGCAACGCTTGCTCGACAAGCGGAATGCCTAGTTTTTCATATGTTTTGAGAAGTTCGGGATCAACGTCGTCCAGACTTTCCGGCCTGTCGGCGTCGGATTTGGGCGCGGCGTAGTAATGAATGTCCTGAAAATCGATAGAATCATAAGAGACTTTCGCCCAAGTCGGCTCTTCCATTTCTTTCCAGCGGTCAAAGGCTTGAAGCCGTAATTCAAGCATCCATTCAGGCTCGTTCTTCTTGGCCGAAATGAATTTTATGATGCCTTCGTTCAGGCCTTTTGGCGCCATGTCCGATTCGATATCGGTGACGAAGCCGTATTTGTACTTATCCACATCAAGAGCGTGGACGTCTTTGACCGTATCCTGGACAGCTACCATTTTTGTTCCCAATTCACTCGCTTATACCCGCCGTGTAACCGCCATGGAGTCGCCGCGACCCCGCGCCAGACCCGACAGCGCCTCTCTTTGCTACGCATGCGTCTTTCCACACGGTCAAGAAGCGCTCCATATCCTGTTCGCCGCTCGCCCAGCCAAAGCTAACTCTGATGGCGTTTGCCGCTTCTTCCGGGCTTGCCCCCATCGCCGTCAACACATGACTGGCGGAGACTTTGCCCGATGAACACGCCGCTCCCGCACTGACGGAAACGCCCGCGAGGTCCAGCGCGATAACTTGCGTTTCCGCATTCAATCCCGGAAGCGCAAAACAGGATGTTGTTGAAATGCGCGGAGCGCCGCGTCCGAAAAAAACAACGTCAGGCGCTATCTCCGCGACGTTTTCCTCCAAACGGTCCCTCCACAAACCAATCTCACGCAAGATCATCAAATCGCGCCGCGCCAAAGCCGCCGCCTGGCCAAAGCCGACAATACCGGAAACATTCTGCGTTCCGCCGCGCCTGTTTTCTTCCTGACCGCCGCCGCGTAGTAGAGCCGATATTTTAACCGCATCTTTTTTTATCAAAGCGCCGACGCCCATAGGACCGCCAAGTTTATGCGCTGATACGGACATCATGTCGACATCAAGCGCTTCCCATGAAAATTCCATCTTGCCGACAGCTTGAACGGCGTCGCAATGAAACAACGCGCCCGCATCATGCGCCAGCGCACGCGCCTCATGCACGGGTTGCACAATTCCGGTTTCGTTATTAACCAGCA
>JAJFIM010000217.1 GCA_021774995.1 Alphaproteobacteria bacterium
GTCGGTTAACAAGCATATTGTCCTCTATTTATACTGGCGAATATTTCTCTTGGTTTTGCTGTTCGTTGTGAAAATGTTCGTTTGGGAATATTGTTTTTAGAAATGACGTCTAAACTCAGACCATTTAACGGTGTCAATTAATTTTTAAGAAAGCACTTGGATATATTTACATCTAATAATCCGCGTTCAGGGTCGTTGCCTATTGTCCTGCTGTTGATTGCCGTTTTGTTTCTGTCGGTGTTAACCGGGATACTCGCCGCATTCGGCAATATAATCCTTCTGATCGTCTTGCTGGCTCTGTTTGGTCTTTTTTTCGTTCTTGCCGCACCCGTTGCCTGGACAATTTGGATTATATTCTGGGCGACTTTCTTGATTACTGGGCCGGCTGCCTATTTTTTGCGCTTTACACAGCTGCAATGGCTTATTGTTTTGGTGAGCGCTGCATTGTTTTTGCCTGTTTTGGTCAGCCTATTTAATAGTAAAATCAATATCTTATCAAATCAAATAACGAGCCATATTCTTTTACCTGGCATCTTTCTGTTTCTAGTAGTCTTCTCCACTGTCATTAATGATCCACAGTTCGCGGATTTTGTGAATGCATCTCGCCATTATTTCTTTATGTGGCCAATAATGTTGGTCTTCATGTTCGGCTTGGTTAACCAGGAAATGCAGGTGCAATTATGGAAAGCTCTCATGATGGTAGCGGTTCTGCAACTACCCATGGCGCTTTATCAATATTTCTTTGTGGCTCAAAAGAGCATGGGGCTTTCTCCCTGGGATGCTGTGATAGGTACGTTTCATGGTGATATGGCAGGTGGCGGCGATAGTGCCGCCATGGGTATTATGTTGTTGATTGCTATGCTGGTTGCCATTGCATTATGGCGTGCGAATAAGTTACATGTCGCATGGATGGTTTTGGTTGTAGTGGCGGGGCTTGGCACGCTGGCTCTGGCGGAAGTTAAGGCGACGGTTATGTTGCTACCGGTTGTTATTGGTTTGTATTACCGTAAAGAACTATTGAAACGACCCATAGAGTCGATTGTAGTTATGACATGCGCATTGCTATTGGTCGGGAGCATATTCATGGTTTATGAAAAGCTTCACTATAGTGATAGCCCTATATTTACGATCAACCCGAATCTGCCTACTTCAACTTATGATCGTGTAATAAATGCGTTAAGTCCTGAGACGGAGTCTAAAGAGCGGGGCACGATGGGGCGTGTTACTCAGCTGGTGAACTGGTGGAACATCAACGTAAAGAGCGGAGATCTGCAACACAGCATGTTCGGCTATGGCATGGGAGCCACTCATGCCAGTAAAATTGGTGTGGGCGAGCTGGCGAATCGTTACTCCTATGTAATTAACAAAACATCCACCATTGTTCTGTTATGGGAGACGGGCATCTTGGGGCATTTGGCTTTTCTTCTTGTGCTGCTGTCCGGTTCACGAATCTCGGGACGCGTTGCCAAAAATGAAACTATTCCAGAAATCCATCGTATTTTCCTCAGAGTGGGTGCAATCGGTCTGTTTCTGCTTGCTATGACGTTGCTTTACAAGAATTTTCATTTTTACTCGACACCGATCCAGTTCATTATGATGTTCATGCTTGGCCAGGCGGCCTATTGGTCACGTTTCGTAAGGAGCGGTCTTAAGAGAGAAAGGTTGTAGTGCAAACTTAATCTTAAGGTTTTTTATTTTATTGTTAGGCTCTATCACCGTTAATTGTTGGTCAACTACGAATAAATACTTATTATCGTTTATAAACAGTCTGTTAACATGGAAAAACAACAATTAATATTTTACTGTAATTTCAATTGGCTGCCTGATTGCCAATAACTGAAGGTGATAGAGCCTATTGTTAATATGCTACCGTATTTAGAATTATTTTTCATTGGGCTGTTCTATGCAAGTTATAAAAATGTATAAAGAGTCTGTTTTTGTGCAGATTGTGCGTCGTATATCGTGCTATTGTTTAATCGAGGTTATAGATGAAGATTGATTTTTTAGGAATCGGCGCGCAGAAATGTGCATCAACTTGGGTGCATCGTGTCCTGTCTGATCACCCGGAGGTAGCGGTCTATCCAGGTAAAGAAATTGATTTTTTCTCATACTACTACAACCATGGATATGAGTGGTATGAAAGGCACTTAGGTGATATTGGTTCTGCGAAGGTGGTAGGTGATGTATCAGCTTCGTACTTTTCTGATACTAATGCGCCGGATCGCGTGTTTCTCTATAACCCTAATATGCGAATTGTGCTGTCTCTCCGCGACCCGATTGAGCGTGCCTACTCCAATCATTTACATGAAGTTCGCGTGGGTCATTTGACTGGACTGAATCTGGTTTTTGAGAACGGATTGTCAAATAACCCCATGTACGTGACGCAATCTCTCTACGCGCAGCAGCTGTCTCGCTGGCTGGCAGTATTTCCGAGAAGTCAGATACTCGTACTTTTTCAGGAGGAAATTCGCGACGCTCCCCTGGTGCAAACACAAGCTCTGTACCGCTTTCTAGGTGTTGCCGAAGAACATCAATCCTGGTTCCTTGAAAAAAAGGTGAATGAAAGTCGAAGTATTAAAAGTGACGGTGTGGATTCTTTTCTTAAGCGCTTAGGGGGACTCGGTCGATCTATGGGGGGTGGCAAGCTAGTTCAGGCAGTCAAAAAAAGTGATCTGGTTAGCCGTTTGCGTCGCAGCCATAACCAGGTTGACTTGCGCCAAGCCATTCCACCCATACGTGAGGAAACAAGGGCGCATCTGATAGATCTGCTGGCTGACGATATGCGCGAATTGGCACTTCAGCTTGGGCAGGAAGACTTGCCCTGGCCGAGTTGGCGAGCGTTACACAATAAATTGTAATGAGGAGTAACCCATGTCGGTAACAATATTGATGTATCATATGATTGCTACGCCGGAAAATGCTGCCGAAGCTCGCTTCTGTCGTACACCAGAAATGTTCCGAAAGGATCTGGAGCAGATTCGCGTGACCGGATATCAGGTTATTTCATTGGCGACGGTATTGGATGGGATAGCAGGTAGGGTTGAACTTCCAGATAAGGCCGTAGCGATAACGTTTGATGATGGCGTAGCATGTTCCTATGAAAACGCCTTGCCAATACTGCAGGAATTTGGTTGTCCAGCTTCGGTTTTCGTCGTATCGAGTTTGGCAGGGGGATATAACGATTGGTGTGGTGTTTTTGGCTTTTCACGCAGGCGCATGCTCACGAACTGTGAAATTCGCGCGTTGGCTGAATCTAGCGTGGATATCGGTAGTCATACGGCCAACCATCTTTGGCTTGGCAAGATCGATAAAACTGTTGTAACAAAGGAAGTCCGGGATAGCAAGGCGGTATTGGAGGATATTCTTGGCCGGGAAGTACCTCATTTCGCATATCCATTTGGAAGCTGGAATCCGATGGTGCGGAATGCTGTTATAGAGGCTGGTTATATGGGGGCTTGTTCGACTATGTCTGGGAAGAACCTGGGGGGTACAGACCCGTACCTCTTGCGCCGTTCAGAAATCAAAGGAAGCGATGCACCCTGGCAGTTTCGCTTGAAATTAAAATTTGCAACCAATGAGATGCCGCCAATTTCCGACGCGCGCTGTTTAGCACGTCAAACACTGAAAAAAATGGGATTGATATAAGCCATGGCTTATTGGAGACATTGAATTATTGTCAAAATAATTATGTTTACATTTTTTATAGAGCGAGAGAGTGTTTGATGATTGAAGAGGTCTGTTTACTTGCCAATTTGCATGATTATGCCTGGGACGCAAGGCGTAAAATTCGAGGGAGATTATGAATGGCAAGAACAACGTAGTATTTCTTTTTGGGGCGGGTCGTTCCGGTACTATATTGTTTTACAAGATTCTGTCGACCCACCGCAGTGTGGCCTATTCCTTGTTGGGGCAAGACTCCGCGTCAAATGATTGGAGCAGCCCCCCTGGAACTCGCCGTACGCAACTGGGAGGAGAGCATGGGTTTCATGAGCGAGGTATTGCTATGCTGGACTAGCATAGCTTTTTGGAAGTACGCTATGAAAGTTTTATTTTAAATCCACGCGTTGAAATACGACGTATATTGAATTTTATGGGTATCGTAGGAGAAGAAGATATGGACTTCTGGAAGCTATTGGACTCAATGAGTCTCAAACCGAGGCAGGAGTTATAGTTGATGGACTGGAATGAAGATGAGAAAAACTTGGTGCTTTCCCTGCAGCGCGATACGTTGCAGCGTTGGTGGTTCCTCTGAGAGGCCTTCTCTTTCTGGAATGCATTCATAAAGCACAAATCGAATCCAAACTGATGAGCACTAACACATGTATCTTGGACAAAATCTTATTCTTATCCTAAGTCCACCGCGATCCGGTTCGACTATGCTTCAGCGAATTCTTGGTAGCCATACGGAGGTGCTTACTCATCCGGAGCCTCATATTCTCACACCTCTTGCTTTCCAAGGTTATTTCTACCAAGTTGAGAAGGCACCCTACAGCCATAAAAATGCGGCGCAGGCTTTCCGGGAATTCGTGGATTTTTTGCCAGAAAAGGAGGAGGATTATCTTAATGCATGCAGAGCATATTGTGATGCCCTCTATTCCCGCGCTTTAAAAAACTCTGGGAAACGCTATTTTCTCGACAAAACACCGAATTATGCTCGCTCCATCCTTCCGTTCATCGAGCGCCTGCTGCCACAAGCAAAAATTATTATTTTGACCCGACACCCTCTCGCCGTGCTGTCTAGCGTTGCTCATACTTTCTATGATGGCGATTATGACAGGGCCTATTTCAGTCGAAATATACTGGGCACTACTATTCCACCTGTCGCTCGTTTTCTGAAGGAGTCAAGGGTGGAACACATACATGTCAGGTACGAGGAACTGGTGTCTGACCCTGTACAGCATGTTCGCCAATTGTTTGCTTATCTGAATCTGGATTATCAGGAGGGGTGCATAAGTTTTGGTGAGCATCAACACATTACCAAGACCTACGGTGACCCCAAGATCGCTCGGCATTCAAGCCCAATTACACAACAAATAGATGCTTGGGTGACGGACTTGATTCAGCGACCTGATCGAAGAGATCTCTGCAAAATGATCATTGGGAAGATACAAGCAGAGGACCTTGCTGCCTACGGATACCCATCTGAAACCCTGTGGAAACCACTAGAGGACGTGATGAATGGAGGCGTGGGAGAAGATAACAAGGCATCCCTGATGATACGCATACATGCCCTCAAATGGAGTTTCGTTCGGAGGGTTCAGTCTTTGGCGCGTAAGCCACCCGTCACCCGTTTGGTGAAGCGCATAAGCAGATATTGTGACGCACTCTTGAAATAAAAAACTTGACAATACACTCCTCTCGGGTATATCCAAGTTCTATTGTGTTGATTCCGTAGGAATGGATGTCGAAATGACAAGAAAGTACGTTAAATTTCAAGAAAAGAAGTAATAATAAAAAGCGGCGGGAATGACTAAGATTTATTTCAGCAAGGCCTCTTTAGGTTTTGCTGAGTACGGCCCAGACTGTGTGAAAACTCAATTGGATATATAATCATATTTTCCGGTTAGATGGAGTATTCCATGAGTGGATTCATTGAGGGCGAAGGTAGGACTCAAGCTACTTTGCTCCCAGAAATACTCGACGATTACATCACAGAAGATAATGCTGTTCGAGTAATCGATGTATTTATTGATGGCATTGATCTTTCGGGCATGGGTTTTAAGACGGCTCCTAAAGATACTGGTCGACCAGCTTATCATCCGGCAACCATGCTAAAGCTCTATGTCTACGGCTATCTTAACCGAATACAGTCAACTCGTCGCCTGGAACGAGA
>JAJFIM010000218.1 GCA_021774995.1 Alphaproteobacteria bacterium
TTTTTTTCCTGGAGCGCGTATTGCAGCGCCGTGATGTCGTGCACAGTGGAAATGGGCGCGTCGAGGCGCATCACAACGCCTTCGCCGCCCGTGGCCGTCAAAAAGGAGCCGAGGCTGGGAAGAGCCGTTTTCAGGGACTTATCCATGCGACAACGTAGTGCGTCAGGCGCGAGGCGTCAATAGCTTGTTATGCGAACATAATAAGTTAGACGGGGGAGATATCCCTTCCTTATTCTTCCGGCGCAACAGTTACTTTGATGCCGTCCAGCTCTTGCGTGAAGGGGATTTGGCAGCCTAAACGCGAGCTTTCCTCGTCAAAATACTCGGTCGAACTCACCAGTTCATATTCATCTTCCGAGCGGGCGGGAACTTTGCCGCGCCACTCTTTATCCACGAACACATGACAGGTGGCGCACGAGCAGCATCCGCCGCAAATGGCCTCAATCTCAAGATCATTATCCCGGATGATTTCCATCAGCGAACGCCCGTCTATCGGCTGCTCAAGCTCCCGCACCTCGCCTTCCCTGGACGTTACAATGATTTTCGCCATCTGATTTCACTTCCCTTTTACGCATGGGAGACCGCGAAATACCGGCGCCCCATGATGAACGATGAGCGGCGCACTATACGCATTGTGAGCCGGGCGCCAAGAGGATACGTTGCCGCGTCAGGGTCGCCTTTCGCCGCGGATAAATTTCGCGCATCGGCGCGAAAATGCATCATTGCGGGTGCGCGCACCCGCACAGGCGCGATATTGGTGCGATGCGGTCATGCCGCGGGTGCACGGCGGGGTTACCGCGGGCGCGCTCATTGAGCGCACAGTGGAACCGCGCGCATCGCATCGTCATCTATATTGCTTATCCCCGCCAATGATGGCAGATGTGAAAGACTTATCCAGCAATCGGATTTCGTTCGCCCACCGCACAACCACTAATGCGAGAATAATAGATGAAAAACATGCTTTCCGTGCGAAATCCACGAACAGGCGAAAATGACGCGGAAATCCCGGTCGCATCGCGCGAAGATATCGATAAGGTCGCCGCGCGCCTCAAACAGGCTCAAGCACAATGGCATGGGCGCGGCCTGGACCACCGGATCAGCGTCCTTCAAGACTGGAAGGCGCAGATTCTTAAAGCGTCGGATGAGATCGGCGAAGCTTTGTGCGTTGACACCGGGCGCAGGCTGTTATCGCTGTTTGAAGTCAGCAACACCGCCGGCTCAATCGATCAGTGGTGCGCCCAAGCGCCCGACATGATAAAGGGCGCACACGGACAATCTGAGGCATATCCCCATATTCGCTATCAATCGCAAGATGCGCCCTACCCGCTGGTCGGCGTCATCAGCCCGTGGAATTTTCCCCTTACGCTTTCGGCGATTGACACCATCCCTGCTTTGCTCGCCGGGTGCAGCGTAATCATCAAACCCAGCGAAATTACGCCGCGTTTCACCGGGCCTCTGATGAAAACGATAGAGGCCGTTCCCGAACTCAAAGAAGTGCTGCACATCGTCACGGGCGCGGGCGAAACAGGCGCTGCTCTGGTTGACGCTTCTGACATCGTTTGCTTTACGGGCAGCGTGGCCACCGGCAAACTGGTCGCCGCGCAAGCGGCCCGCAATTTCATTCCGGTCTTTCTTGAACTCGGCGGCAAAGACCCGCTGATCATTCTCAAAAGCGCAAATATCGACAACGCCGTGACCGCCGCTTTGCGCGGGTCTGTGATCAATTCCGGTCAGGCGTGCCAATCGATCGAGCGAATTTACGTGCATAATTCAATCCTCGATGAATTTGTTGAGCGCTTGACGGTCAGTGCGAAGCAGACGCCTCTCAACACGCCCGACATTCATAAAGGCTGCATAGGCCCGATGATATTCGCCAAACAGGCAGAGATCATTCGCGCGCAATTGAATGACGCCCGCGCCAAAGGCGCCGTCATTCGGGCGGGCGGAGAGATTGAAAGTCATGGCGGCCTGTGGTGTCAGCCCACAGTGCTCACAAACGTCGATCATTCCATGGACATCATGCGCGATGAAACATTCGGCCCCATCATGCCTGTGATGGGATTTGAGACTAAAGAGGAAGTGATCAATCTCGCAAACGATACCGACTTTGGCCTGAGCGCAGGCGTTATGGGCGCGAATGAAGAAGAAGCCTTAGAAATTGGCGTACGGATTAACGCCGGCGCCATCAGCATTTGCGACGCCTCGCTCACAACTGTTTTCCGCGACGCGGAAAAGAGCGCTTTTAAACTTTCCGGAATGGGGGGGTCAAGAATGGGCCCGACGGCGCTCAAAAGATTCTACCGCCGCAAAGCGCTGATCATCAGTTCAGCCGCCCCGGCGCCAATTTCCATGTTTGATGAATCAAACGCCCCATAGCTAAGGCGCCTCGCTTGAACTGAACCTCAAATATCAACCATATCATTTATCAAAACCATTGAGTCGACTCGCAATAGTGGCCCCTTGGAAAAAGTTTCTAAACGCGACGCCCCCCGCATTCATCAAAGCGCTAAGTGGAACGGGCCGCCTGACTTGCCTTGACATGCGCTCTGGTTTCCCGTGAAATCCAATCTGAAAATTCGAGGCGCTTTGAGGTTCTAGACAGCGCGATTGCGCGTCCTCACCGCCAACACAACACCTGAATACCCAACGGCTCACTGCTTTCACGGCGCTGACCGCCCGGTCTGGGAGACGCACATGACGGCTTTTATTATGCGGCGGCTGCTGTTTGCCATTCCAACTCTTCTTGCCATCATCACATTGTCTTTTGTCCTTATGCATACGGCGCCAGGCGGACCCTTTGATGACGACGCGAGTCTGGAGCCGGAAATTCTTGAAAACCTGAAGAGCGCGTATAATCTCGACAAGCCCGTACCCGTTCAATTGTTGATGTATATCGGCAATGTGCTGCAAGGCGATCTGGGCCCGTCGATCATTCGCAAGGATTACTCGGTCAACGAACTGCTCAGTCTTGGCCTGCCGGTCAGCCTCAGCCTGGGTTTAAAAGCGATCAGCCTCGCGCTCATCTTGGGCGGTCTTCTGGGCTCCTATGCCGCGCTCCGTCAAAACAGCGCGGCTGATTATACGATCATGACGCTCTCGATGTCGGGCATCGCCGTGCCCAATTTCGTTGTGGCGCCCATCATGACGCTTTTTTTTGGCGTCTATCTTAACCTCCTGCCGGTGGCGGGATGGGGGGATTTGCGCCATCAAATACTTCCCGTTGTCGCCCTCGCATTGCCGCAAGTAGCCATCATCGCGCGGCTCATGCGCGGCAGCATGATCGAAGTGCTGCGCTCGAATTATATTCGCACGGCGCGCGCCAAAGGTTTGAGTCCGCGCCGCGTTATCATGCGTCATGCCCTGCCCGCCGCCATCTTGCCGGTGATCTCTTATCTGGGGCCGGCCATTGCGGGCGTCATCACGGGATCTGTGGTGATTGAACAAATTTTTGAATTGCCTGGCGTCGGGCGTTATTTTATCCAAGGCGCGATTGACCGGGATTATCCGCTTGTTATGGGCATTGTGATTTTCTTTGCAGGCGCCGTCATTTTTATGAATCTTCTTGTCGATATTCTCTATGGCTTCCTCGACCCTAAAGTCAAAGTTGAGTGAGGGGCGTGAATTGACCAATAACGAGACACTGGATCTTTTGTCGACCGCCGCTCAGGTGAAGGGGCGCTCGCTGTGGCAGGATGCGCGGGCGCGCTTCATGCATAACAAGGCGGCGATTGCGGGCGTGATCGGCCTGATATTGATCACGACTTTTGCTGTTCTCACGCCTTTTTTGAGCCCATACACGCTGGATGGCCTGGATTACGGCTATATCCAGGAAGGTCCCTCGCTCAAGAATGGGCATTGGTTTGGGACCGATTCAAATGGCCGCGACCTCGCGGTGCGCACGGCCTATGGCGCGCGCATTTCCCTTCTGATCGGTCTGATGACCACGGCGATTGCGCTCAGCATCGGCGTGTCTTACGGCGCTCTTGCGGGGTTTTTGGGAGGGCGCATCGGCAATATCATGATGCGTCTGGTGGATGTTCTTTACGCCCTGCCGCTGATTTTTTTCATCATCATCCTGGTGACCGTCGTGGGGCGCAACATTTTTCTCGTCTTTATCGGCATTGGCGCGGTGGAATGGCTGACCATGGCGCGTATCGTCCGTGGGCAGACGCTTTCGGTCAAACAAAAAGAATATGTCGAAGCCGCCGTCATTGCCGGCGTCTCTCCGTTTCAAATTATTAGGCGGCATATCATTCCCAATGTCATCGGCCCCGTGATCGTTTTTGT
>JAJFIM010000219.1 GCA_021774995.1 Alphaproteobacteria bacterium
TATTTTTTGATAGAAATTTACTACAAAATAAGATAGAATTGTTACGTTCATGACATTCATGACACCCTTCTCTAGGTACGTTTAATATATATTATCGGCTATAAGCATTTAGAATATACGGTGGATTCAAGTAGCTAATGCAACCGGCCTATTCTCCCAGTTTTGGGATAAATAATCGATGTATACCTTTATCTTTAATGGTGTCGGTTTAACATTTATGTAATATAATGGAAGTTTGTCTATTTTACGAAGACACCAATTGTTAAAAATCTGGGAGCTCTTATAGCCGATTGCGATATCAAAATTCTTTGAGTTTATATCTGAAATCTGCTTTTTAAGCGTAACATTTGTCACAATATTTGGGTGTTGTTCTAAAAATATTGCCATAGTTGGGTAAACTAATTGTTGGGCCATTTCACGCATACAAACAATATTTAATGTACCACTTAAATGGTTATTCTTATCTTCAACCAGTAAATTGCTAAGCTTGTATTCATGCAGTATTTTCTTACATTGATCATAATATTTGCTTCCTATATCTGTCATTGTGATTAACCGCGGTGTCCGCATCAATAATCGAGTGCTTAGCGATTTTTCTAACATGGAAATTTTTTTACTCATGGCTGTTGGTGAAATACCAATCTGCAATGCAGCTGCCGTAAAGCTTCCTTCCTCTACGACTGTGACAAATGCCTGCATTTGATTAAGCGTGCTCATTATAATTCTTCTATCTGCTCTCTGTTGATATATCTTGGCAAAACCACAATCGCCACTCTTTAACTTTACCATCATCTAGCGTGTATATATTCATTACATCCATATTCACATATTCATCATCAGGCACAAAGAATGCGTGCTGTTCTGCTCGAAATGCAATACGATCGTCCTCCACTACTACGTCCTTGATTTCGCTTTTTAAATTTTGATATTTCTTGTGCACCTCAAGCACGGCTGATTTTATTTGATCCAAACTATAGTCTCTAGAAACTGAGTGATTATACATTTTAAGATCATTGGAAAAATAATTATTTATCATGCCCTCATTTCCTGCTTCAAATGCAGTTACAAAAGAATCAAATGCAAATTTTCTTGCCTCTTCATTGGTCATAATTACGCCTCCTACATGGTTGAGAAGACATTTTACCTTTAACTTTTACTTTAATCCATGAGCTTAAAGTTCAAGGTATTCAACCTGTGGTTCGTCTTCCATTTTTAATGGATAAAGACCTCATACGGTGATTTATAATCAAGGGTCTTACGAGGTCTATTGTTCAACTTCTTAGCGATTATGGCAAGCTCTTCGTCAGTTACATTCGTGAATTCACTTCCTTTTTTGAGATATTGTCGTACTAAACCATTAGTATTTTCATTAAGTCCACGCTCCCAAGATGAGTATGGGTGAGCAAAGAAAAAATCTGCCTCAAGTGCTTTGCTAACATCTTCATGCCTAGCAAACTCTACGCCATTATCTGAGGTCAAGGTAATAACATATTCCTTATGTTTTAATAGTGCTTTTGTGAGTGCTCTCTTAGTTGCTTCCGCATTTTTTACCTCTAGTTTTTTTAACAGGGTAAATTTCGATACCCTTTCAACCATGGATAATCGCGGATTCAACTGATAAGTGCAATCACCTCTATACATTAGGATAAAACACAGCCACCTTTTTTAGATTGTAATGAAGTGGCCTTGATACCATTGGGAATTATGCCGTTATACGTTTCATCTGTCATAATGTGAGACTCGGCATTATCAAAGTATTCGCGGATCCCCTTCACACCATGTTCACTTAAACCAGAATCCAAATGGGCGATACCACATAGTACGACTATCTGGGAAGTATCCTCTTGCTCTATAAAATATTTAATAGTGTCCTTTGCATATTCATTAACAATTTTTAGTCTTTTTTTAACGGAGTCGCCATCACCTGCATCATATCGTATTGCACGGCAAGGATCTTCAATGCTCGTCACAAAAATACCTTGCTCAGAAGCCTCTGTTATTATATTAGCAAGACTATACTCTTCATTCTCATGCAGTCCAGCAAGATGATACCTTAACATTTTTGGATTCACTTGATCAAAAGCCCTTCTTGTTCGCACATTCTCTAGAGCAATAACTGTACCTGAAGTGTAAACACCAGAACGAATATTTTCGAGTATGTATTTGCGGGCTGCGATATCGCCATGAAACTCACCTATAATAGTAATTTTCTTACTATTATCATTTATATATTGCTCACTCACAGCATCATCAGTGCTTTGGTTATAATCTCGAAAAAGGGCCATGATATAAAGCTTCCTGTGTTAATCTAGTTGAGTTAAATGAGCAGTAATTATACTAATCTTTTATTAAGGAATACTTAAACATAAACACTTTCCCATTGCTTCTGCTCTACGCCGTGTTTGACAGCTTTCACCTTTTCCCTTTAGAAAACAAAGAATTATACACATTGCCAACACTAAGATTGGCTCGATCAGCTAGGCACTTCCAGTCAGTGGATTCATCAGGGATTGAGTGTATATACTGACATGGGGAATATGCATACACTAAATTATAAGATTTGACAAAGCTAGTAACCTATTGTTAAATCGAGCCATTCTACGCTGTAGACGGCCCTACCCCACCGTTTATACTCATTATCGGAAGTATTCTGCTCCCCCCCCCGTCATCTGACAAATTGAAGTAGCTGGAAATGAAGTTTGTAAGCCCATAAGCCAGGCACTTTTGTGTTTCAAGTCGCCTGCTGTTGTGATTTCTCCGTAAAGAACAACCGATATAGCACGGGTAAAACAAACAATGTTAATAGCGTTGAAGAAAATAAGCCGCCTACAACGACTGTGGCTAATGGACGCTGAATTTCGGCGCCAACTCCTCGAGCTAAGAGCATGGGGATCAAACCAAGCGCGGCAATGATTGCAGTCAATAAGACGGGCCGTAATCGAGATAATGCCCCTTGATAAACCGCTTGATAACCTTCCATCCCTTCTTTTGAATTTCGATTAATTGCATTGACAAGCACAACGCCATTTAACACGGCGATACCAAATAGGGCGATAAAACCAATGGAGCCGGGCACCGATAGATATTGACCAGTAATAAACAACCCAACAATACCACCAATTAATGCCAATGGTACGTTCACCATAATCAACAATGCTTTACTAACCGATTGAAAAGCAAAATATAACAATAAAAATATCAGTGCTAGCGATAAAGGAACTACAATCATCAAACGTGATTGTGCACGTTCTTGATTTTTAAACTGTCCACCATAAATTACCGTGTAGCCTGGTGGTAATTTTACCTTCGCTTGAATTTGTTGTTTAATGTCATTAACCACACCACCCATATCACGCCCTTCTACATTCGTCTGGATCACAACACGGCGTTGCGCATCATCACGACGGATTTGAGGCGGGCCCAACTCAATCTTCACATTAGCAATATCGCTTAGTTTCACCCAAGAACCATTGGTTGATTGTAACATGAGATTACCAATTGCTTCAGATGTATTACGATATTTTTTAGCAAGTCTCACATAAATATCATAGCGTTCATTCCCATTAATGACTTGTCCTGCCGATTGTCCGCCAATTTCATTGGATACCAATGACATAACTTGTCCCACCGAAATACCATAACGCATTAATGCTTCGCGATTTGGCTTAATCACTAATTGTGGTTCGCCAGTAATTTGTTCCATTGCAACATCTTTAGTACCTTTCACGCCTTTGACGAGTGATTCAATCGCTTTTCCTTTTCTTGCCAATGTTTTTAAGTCAGGCCCAAATAACTTGATTGCCAATTGTGCTTTAACGCCGGATAACAATTCATCAACCCGGGTTGCAATGGGTTGTGAAAATGAAAATAATAATCCTGGAAATATATTCATTTTCTTCTCCATCATTTTTTCAAGTTCCGCTCGTGTGTGAGCAGACTCCCACTCTGATATAGGTTTTAACCCAACGTATAACTCAATATTGGAAACGGGCTCTGGATCACCACCCAATTCGGGACGTCCAATACGACTTGATACATAAGTAACTTCTGGAAAAGTCATCAAACGTTTCTCAAGATTGTTGGCTACCTTTAACGACGTTGGTAAGTTAACGGATGGTCCTAAAGTAACCCGAATGTTTAATGTGCCCTCTTCCAGCTGTGGCACAAATTCCGTACCCAAGAATGGCACCAATCCTAATGACACAACAAATAGAATAACGGCACTGGCAATCACAATTTTTGGTTTTGCCAATGCTTTGGCCAGAATCTTACGATAACATTTTTCAATAGGTCGAAAGACAAAGCTGTCTTTATGTTTAACTCCTCGCCGAAAAAAGTATGTTGCTAAAGCTGGGATCACAACGAGCGCTACAATTAACGAAGTAATCATGGCAAAAACAATACTCTGTGCCATAGGATGAAACAACTTTCCTTCAACGCCTTGTAGAGTAAGAATGGGCGTGAAAACTACAATAATAATTAATACGGCAAAAAATACCGGGCGAGCAATTTCACGCGCTGCCTCTTGAATACGAAGTGCAATTCCATGATGATTGGCCGTACTGTGGTGTGGATCAGAGCTTTCTAATGCATGTTGTTTTGGATCGTGATAAGGATCAGGTTGGCTTAGATGTTTGAAAATATTCTCCATCATGACGACCGACCCATCGACAATCATACCGATAGCAATCGCTAAACCACCTAACGACATGAGATTAGCTGATATCCCCCACTGCGCCATGACCATTAACGCAATCGTAATGGATATGGGCACAGAAATTAACACTAATAACGTAGCGCGTATATTAAGCAAAAAGAGAAATAAAACTATTAAAATCAGAATAAAGGATTCAATTAATGCCTTAGACACTGTACTAATAGCCTTATGAACCAGGTCAGACTGATCATAAATTGGCTGAATCTTCACACCGTTGGGTAATGCTTGTTGGATTTCAGACAGGCGTTCTTTAATGCCATCAATAGTAGCTTTAGTATTAGCACCCATGCGCTTCAAAACAATGCCCGTTACAACTTCACCCAAATCTTTTGGTTGCCCTTGTTGATCACGCATCATCATGCTCACAGCGCCCTGACGTATTTCAGGCGCAAAGGCTACACGAGCCACATCTTTTACGCGCACAACAGTACCATGCTTTTCTTTGATTGGGATATTTGCAATTTCATGCAGTCCTCTATCCCCACTTTGAAGCCATCCTTCACCACGGATCACCAACTGCTCATCGCCCTTATCTAAATACCAACCACCAGAATTACGGTTATTGTTTTCAATGGCTTGAACTACTTGCGCAACTGTAATTTTGTAGCTTAATAATTCCCGTGGATTAAGCTGCACTTGGTACTGTTTAACTTTCCCACCGAATGATAACACGTCTGTCACGCCACTAACCGGAAAGAGTTTTAACTTAACCAACCAATCATTGAGACTACGCAAAGTCATTGAATCATATTGTGCGGGATTATCTGTCGTTAAAATATATTGAAAAACCTGGCCAAGACCTGATGTATTAGGCCCAATTTCCGGTGTGCCGACGCCATCTGGAATTTCTTTCTTTGCTTTTTGTAATTGTTGGAATACTTGTTCCCTTGCGAAATAAACATTGGTACCCTCTTTAAAAACAACAGTCACCACCGACAACCCTGTTTTTGAAACGGAACGCACTTCTTCAACATCAGGTGATGAATACATCACTGCCTCGATCGGATAAGTTATCAGTTGTTCAACTTCTTTAGAGGCTAGTCCGGGTGCTTCTGTATTGACTTGAACTTGAACATTTGTTACATCAGGGAAAGCATCCAAATTTAACTTTGGCAAGATCAACCAGGCACCTACTGCAATAGCCAATAATGCTAACACAACGAGCAAACGATTTTTAACAGAAAAGTCGATCAAACCATTTAACATTTCTCAATCTCTTCATCTTTAGTGGTTATGGGTACTAAATCCACCTTTTAGTGATTCCGAATGCACAAAGAAAGCACCTTTCGACACGATCCGCTCGCCCGGCTCAACCCCCTCAGCGATCTGCCAGGGTCCTACCTTTTCGATAATTTTGACTTTTTGCGCCTTAAAGTAATTAGGTTTTACTTCAACATAAACAATCCACTGACCATTATCATCCTGCATAATAGCGTCATTGGGAATAGCTAAACTAGAAGCTGTTTGTTCTACATGAATTTTACAATCTACAAAATCACCTGGATGTAACCGATCATGGGGATTGGCCACTCGAATCCTAACAACTTGAGTCCGCGTTTCTTTATCTAAAACATGGTGAATGTTTTCAACCTTACCTTCTAACTTGTATTTTCCTTTCGTCACAATTGCTGCAGCGCCAGGCTTTATCTGTTCAGTTAGATCAGGAGATAATCGAGCATTAACCCACAAAAAAGCATCATTGTTAATTTGATACAAGATACGCCCGGGTTTAACTACTTCGCCTTCGATAAATCCAGTTTTGACAATGGTGCCTTTTTTAGGGGCTAACAACGTAAAACTGCCCGTTGCAAGCTTAAGTGATCTTGACTTTTGTAGCTGTTCGACTTCACTTGGATCCATGCCGTAGGAAATTAATTTTGCGTATGCAGACTCAAATGATATTTTTGCTGATTCAATACGTTGCTTAGTAAATACTTCTTTTTGCTTAAATTCTCTCATCATATTCCATTCTTGCGCGGCTAATAAAAAGGTATGCTCAGCTTCTGCCATCTCAACACTAGATAACATCACAATGGGTTGTTTCTCATGTACCTCATCACCATTAAAAACATATTGTTTAACCACTTGAGCCACAATCTTTGTGGTCACTGCCGCTGAAAACGCTGGATCGGATAGAACATCTCCGGGGGCACTTACATAGCGTTGCAACGATTTTTTCTGCAGTATGATGGTATGTATGCCAGCGGCCTGCTGTTGGGCAGTACTTAGTTTGATTGAACCTTCAACCTCTTCATGTCCTTTAGTGTTATTTTCATCCTCGTGAGAAGCTGGGGTGTCCGATAGCGTAAAATATGTATCTTCGCCCGCTGTTTTAGCCGATGAAGCGTAGGAAGCATTTAATAATAATTGTAGACTTAAAACAGTCATCAAAAACCAAACTGTCTTAATTTTAAACAAACGCATATTTCTTCTCTAAAAAGCAAATAACCTCATGATAGTAGTATAGTTATTTGATTCTAGCGAACCAATTTAGCATGTACAACTTATGATCGGTCAGAGCTCTTGTAAAAAGTGCTAAAATTTTTAAGCTTGTTATGTGATGCTTAGGCCACCCCTATAACCTGGACCGGTTTTAAAGGAACCACTACAATGTTAAATGTCCGCCTGCGCAGTAAAATTGTTTATGTTGCAGACCAAGTTCAGGATGAGATAGACTTCAAAGCAATATAGTTGCACTTTGTTTGGGTAAAATGTATGACGAATTGTGAATGCCATCATATCGCAAAGACAAAAACAGAACGAAAAATTCTGATGATAGCTCTCCTACTGAATGCATCAATGTTTATTATTGGATTGATTGCTGGCATTCTTGCGCAATCTACCGCGCTTATTGCTGATTCTTTCGATATGCTGGCAGATGCGTTAGCGTATTCTTTGGGGCTCTGGGCTATAGGCCACTCAACACAGTTTAAAACTATCATTGCTAAGTTGAGCGGGGGATTATTGTCGCTTTTAGGTCTCGGGGTTTTGTTCGAGGTAGGACGTCGTGCCTGGTTAGGAAGTTCTCCAGAAAGTGACATTATAATTGCTGTTGCGTGTCTATCCCTGACAGTTAATACCATTGTATTGATACTTCTTCGCAAGCTTCGTGGCCGGGAAGTACATCTTCAGGCCACTTGGATATTTACTCGAGCTGATGTAATAGCTAACTTGGGAGTTATTCTGTCTGGTATTCTAGTTGTATTGACAAAATCACGTTATCCAGATTTGATAGTAGGGTTCGCTATAGGTCTTTATGTTATAAAAGAAGCGATTGAAATATTCAGAGTTGCTAATCGTTATAGATAATTACCATCTAAATTCATTGGGATGAGAATTTAGCTTCAGGCTATTTTAAAAAAGGTCGTTGGATTAGGCCAATATCTCAAAATGGTAGCGGATGTGTAGGAGAGTCTCGTGGCAAGCGCAACTGTTTAAGTTTTTAACAAATATTGCGCTTATAAATTGAAATTTAATCACTACAGGAAAGCTATCTCTTCGATGCTATACTCCGTAAATTAGCTATACAATGGACGTAAGTTTGTGAAGAAATATCTGCTGCTCGCGATTTGTTTAATAATTGCCCTTGGTTTTAGTTTTATATTTGTCAAATCATGGTGGAGTGAAAATAAACAAGATAAAGCAAAATGCGACCCGCTCTACTGGGTTGCCCCTATGGATCCGACATTTCGAAGTAACAAGCCCGGAAAATCACCAATGGGAATGGATTTAGTGCCTGTTTGCAAAGGCAATAAAGAAGCGTCCAAAAATACCAGTGAAGTAACCATTAATCCAAATATTGAAGAAAATTTAGGGGTAAGAACAACACGAGTTAAACGAATGGATCTATCTCGCCCAATTGATACCGTAGGGTTTATTACCGTAGATGAGAATAGGATACAGCACATCCATACTTTTGCTGATGGATGGGTTAGAACGTTGGCCGTTAGAACAACTGATGCACCCGTTACAAAAGGCCAATTACTATTTGAACTTCATTCTCCAACCCTTAATAATGCTCAAGAAGAATATTTACTTGCATTGCGTAGTAAAGACTCTTCATTGCTGAATGCTGCACTTGGTAACTTAGATGCGTTAGGTTTCTCAGATAAACAAATTGAAAATTTGTCAAAAACAAAAAAATCTTCTAATTTAGTCCAATACTATTCCAAAGAGTCAGGAGTAGTATCTGAACTAAATATCAGGGAAGGTATGTATGTTACGCCACAAATTGACACCATGGTTATTGAAGACTTATCTTCAATATGGATCATGGCTGAAGTATACGAAAAAGAGGCTAATTGGGTACACATAGGTGAAACAGCATACGCTAATCTCGTTTCTATTCCGGGTCGAATCTGGCAGGGCAAAGTTGAATACGTTTATCCGCACCTTGATCCAAAAACGCGTACATTACGAGTTAGATTAAGATTTGACAATAAAGACCTCTCATTAAAACCTAATATGTATGCCAATGTAAAAATTCAAGCCCCCCCAATTAAACAAACCCTAGTCATTCCAGCTGAAGCCATTATCCGAACGGGGGGCCAACAAAAAGTGTACGTCATTCTTGCATTAGGCCACGGACGTTTTAGGGCGCAACCTATAAAGATAGGTATCCAAGCAAACCACTGGGTCCAAGTAATATCCGGACTACAGGAAGGCCAAAAAATCGTAACTTCAGGTCAGTTTCTTATTGACTCTGAGTCTAATATTAAAGCTAGCCTCAATCGGCTTTCTGATACAGAAAATAATTCAAACAAAGAGCAAACCCGATGATATCAGCTATTATAAAATGGTCACTGGACAATAGAGCGTTAATTTTACTAGCAACTCTATTTACTACAATAATCGGGATATACGTTATAAAACAAATTCCAGTAGATGCCATTCCTGACTTATCTGATACTCAGGTTATTATCCAAACCACGTATCCAGGTCAAGCGCCACAAGTAGTTGAAGATCAGGTTACTTATCCTATCGCTACCACGATGTTATCCGTGCCCGGTGCTGTGACGGTGCGTGGTTATTCCTATTTTGGCACTTCCTTCGTTTACATTATTTTTAAGGATGGAGTAGATTTGTATTGGGCTCGTTCCAGAGTTCTTGAATTTTTGAATCAGATCTCAGGCCAATTGCCGCAGGGCGCTACAATGGAAATTGGACCTGATGCCACGGGCGTTGGATGGATCTACCAATATGCCTTAGTCGATCCATCTAATACACTCGATATTTCACAATTAACGAGTTTGCAGAATTGGTATTTGCAATTTGCCTTACAAACTGTTCCTGGTGTCTCAGAAATTGCAACCGTCGGTGGTATGGTTAAACAATACCAAGTAATATTAGATCCTAATCAACTACGCGCCTATGACTTATCGATTGACAAGGTGCGAGAAGCTATTCAACAAGCTAATCAGGAAGTCGGCGGCTCTGTTATTGAGCTTGCAGAGGCAGAATATTTAATACGTACAACAGGCTACCTGGAAAATATTAAGACCATTGAAAACATACCGCTGGGCGTTAATGAAAATGGCACGCCCATTTTATTATCCGATGTGGCAAGAATTCAAGTTGGACCAAAAGAGCGACGTGGATTAGCAGAGCTGAATGGTCAAGGTGAAGTTGTGGGTGGTATTGTTATAATGCGACAAGGTGAAAATGCATTAAAGACCATCCAATTAGTTAAAAACAAACTAAAGAACCTAGAGAAGAGTTTACCTAAAGGTGTCAAAATAATTGAAACATATAATCGTTCCTCCGTTATTAGTAAAGCGATTGACAATTTAAACCGAAAATTAATCGAAGAGTTTATTGCAGTGTCACTTATTTGCTTACTATTTCTTTTTCACTTTCGCTCATCATTAGTGATTATTATAAGCTTACCCATTGGCGTTTTAGTAGCATTTATTATAATGTACGCACAAGGGATCAATGCCAATATTATGTCCTTGAGTGGGATTGCCATTGCAATTGGTGCAATGGTTGATGCAGCGATAGTAATGGTAGAAAACCTTCATAAACATTTGGAACACTTTAACCCAGACAAAGAAAATCGTTGGGAAGTTGTTAAAAGGTCAACAATGGAAGTTGGCCCCGCCCTCTTTTTCTCATTATTAATTATTACACTGAGCTTCTTGCCGATATTCGCTTTACAAGCGCAAGAAGGTCGCTTGTTTAAGCCTTTGGCATACACAAAGACTTACGCTATGGCAGCGGCGGCAGGTTTATCCATTACACTAGTTCCTGTTCTTATGGGGCTATTTGTGCGTGGCAGAATTCGTGAAGAGAAATCCAACCCCATTAATCGATATCTTCAGAAGGCTTATTCTCCCCTCATTCATTGGGTTCTAAACTACCCAAAACGTGTGTTATTTGTAATCGCCTTAGTAGTTATTATCAGCGTTTGGCCAGCCCATCGACTTGGTTCTGAGTTTATGCCACAGCTTGATGAAGGCGATTGGCTATATATGCCGACAACATTACCAGGGATTTCTATTGGTAAAGCACAACAGTTAGTTCAACAAATGGATAGACTTATCAAGACGGTACCTGAAGTAAAATCCGTATTTGGTAAAGTTGGACGTGCAGAAACTGCGACAGACCCCGCACCTGTATCGATGATGGAGACAGTTATACAATTTAAGCCAAAAAGTGAATGGCGAAAAGGCATCACTTCACACAAGCTGAAAGATGAATTAATGAAAATGCTATCATTCCCAGGAGTAAGCAACTCTTGGGGAATGCCTATCCAAACTCGAATTAGCATGCTGTCAACCGGGATTAACACACCCATAGGACTAAAAATTATTGGTCCTGATTTAAAAACAATACAAAAGATTGGTCGTGAAGTTGAAACTACGTTAGCAAGTCTGCCAGAAACCACCTCAGTTTACGCTGATAGAACACAAGGAGGCCGATATGTTGTTATCGATATTAACCGAAAATCGGCAGCTAGACTTGGTTTAAACATCAGTGATGTCCAGGAAGTCGTTAGCCTGGCAATTGGTGGCACGAATGTTACAAAAACTATTGAAGGTAGAGAGCGATATCCTATTAACATTCGATACCCTCAAAATGCACGTGACACGATTGAAAAAATAAAATTATTACCAATAGTCACCCCTTCTGGGGCTCATATACCGCTTGAACAAGTTGCTAAGGTATCTATCCAACAGGGCCCACCAGTCATTAAGAGCGAAGATGCAAGACCTACAGGATGGGTACTTATAAATATTGATGGAACATCTGTTGGAAATTATGTGTCTGAAGCAAAAAAAGCAATTGAACGTGATGTCAAACTGCCCCCAGGGTATGAGCTGATTTGGAGCGGACAGTATCAATACATGCAAAGAGCGAAGCAGCGAATGATGCTAGTTATACCCTTCACACTGGCAATCATATTAATATTACTTTATTTTAATTTCAGAAAGTTTTCGGATGTCTTCATAATAATGGGGACCTTACCATTAGCTTTGGTGGGAAGCATTTGGATAATCTACTTATTGCAATACAAACTTTCAGTTGCAGTGGCTGTGGGAATGATTGCACTTGCTGGCGTTGCCGTGGAAATTGGTGTGGTCATGTTGGTCTATTTAAATAAATCATATCATAAACATAAAGCCCAGGTTGAAAATGAAGGTCGGCCACTAAATCGAACGGATATCAAACAAACTATTATAGAAGGCGCCTTACTTAGAATTAGGCCAATCATGATGACTGTATCGGCTATTATAATAGGTTTGCTGCCTATTATGTATGGCACTGGAACGGGATCCAATATTATGCGGAATATTGCAGCGCCAATGATTGGAGGAATGCTAAGCGCGACAATACTAACACTTCTCGTCATACCGGCAACTTTTTACCTTTTGAAAGCAAGAGGACTGGAGTAAAAGCGTTAATACTTAATATCCATCTAATCAATGCCCATGATCACTGTGCTTGTCTTCTCCATGAACCGTTCTATCGGCAGGCAATGTATTTCTATTTTTCGCCTTGTTATGATTATCTAGTAACTCCACGCCAATACCATATCGATACACCAATTTACCACCATACCAAGCAGTTATTGTCACTAATAAAAAGACTAAAAGTATGCCACCCAGAAAGCTAGTGGTTATTCGTTTTCTTTTATAACGAAACCATAAAGACCAAAATGCAATTAAGGTTAGGACAAAAAATGCTACGATTGCCCAATTTCTATGGGTAGTCATTACACTATGAGAAATGCTGTCATGAGCGACAGAATAAAAAGCTAAAAAGCCGGTAAAAAACGTAACTAACGAAGCCATAAATGCGAACCACAAACACCACCTTGCAACGATGAGTCACTCTGAGCTTAGTTTGTGCTTTCTGAAACAATAGGTTGCTAAATAACAAAAGGCTATACAGAAATATCGTTTATAAATCATGTAGTAACAAGAATTTGGTGTGATTTATGAAAACCAGAGCCCAATCAGGTTAATTATTGCCCTTTTTGATCTTTTTTTGTATAATACTACCTTTGATTAACCAATATAGGTAAATAATGTTACAGCACAATAAAGAACACTCGTCTTTTCTAGCACGACATACCCGTTTATTCGCTCAGTCTGTACCTGTTGTAGGGCCTTTATTCCATAAAGGTGATTCTTGGGCTAAAGCCTTAGAAAATTCAGGACGTGGATTCAGTGGATTATTGGGTGGAGCGAGCTTAATGTTTTTTAATGCGCTCTATGGCATTGACCTCATGGAGGTAGAGACTTTAGTAAGCATTAGCACCATGATAATAATGATGGAGCTCGGTGATAAAGGGGGACGTCTTTTTTACAATCTTACGCTTGACTCTCTTAGCTATATTGTGAAGTCAATTCTTGAAGACCAGCCTGAATTAAGAAAGCATTTTTCTCAATGGAAACGAAACATCATTCAACCTGCCATGGAGCCAGGAATGTTAGTAAGCGGTGTTCTAGGCATGTGGGCCGGTATGCAGACCATGCCCATTAAACCCAATCGAAACTCTGAAATTGAAAATGCCCTAATTAAAACAACTAATATGGAAATTGGCATGCTACCCCTTATGACAACCGCCATGATTATCGCCCATGAAGCCATGAACTGCTGTACTCCTCTTCACGAAGAGGAAGAGAGGAATGGGCTCATCATTTCTAGCTAACATCCATGACCGTAAGAACTCATACGGCACAAGACGCCGATAAGTAAATTTATCGGAAGTATTATGCCCGCCTGTTAGCTTGAATTTTTATTAACGATAACTCTAGGTTTTTCTAGTTTCAACTTTGGCTCACTAATATGTTTGCCAAACACTCGTTTTTTTCTGATAAGTTGCTCA
>JAJFIM010000220.1 GCA_021774995.1 Alphaproteobacteria bacterium
TATGACCAGGAGGAAGGCCCTTCGCCTGGCGGCGCCAGTTCGCGCGTTACAATGATGTCTTGAATCAGGTTTGAATCGGCAATCAACTCGCCAAAATTGTTATACAGCCTGGCATGGGTGATCGCGGGGTCGATGAGGCGCCGCAATATGGGCACGACGCGCGTGCGATCAAGCACCGGATCGCCGTTCACGTCGATGACGGCGGTTTCGGCCAGGGCGTTGGCAATGGTCCGCGACTGCGTCTCCAGGGAACGGCGATGCGCATCGATGAGGTTTTGGCTGCGTTGATTGAGAAAAAGTACGCCGCCCATGAGCACTGTCAGGCCTATCAAATTGATGAGAACGATGCGTTGAGTCAGCACGGATCTGCGCCTGCGCCAATTGCCAAGGCGCGCGCTCCAGCCGCGCAAAAACTTGCCCAAGACTGTTATCAGCGAGCCTGAGTGCGTTCGGGGCTGGCGGTGTCCCGTTGATGGGGAAAAATCATCCTTGCGTTGAACGCTGGACAAACAGTCTCTCCAGGCTTTTATGCTTCACGATAGCGATAGCCCACCCCATAGAGCGTTTCGATCGAATCATAATCATTGTCGATGGCTTTAAATTTTTTACGAAGCCGCTTGATGTGGCTGTCAATGGTGCGGTCATCGACGTAAATTTGGTCGTCATAGGCCGCGTCCATCAATTGGTCCCTGCTTTTCACATAGCCGGGACGCTGGGCCAGGGCTTGCAGGATCAGAAATTCCGTGACTGTTAAGGTGACGGGCTTGCCTTCCCATAAGCAGGCGTGGCGCAGAGGGTCTAATGTGAGTTTCCCTCTCTCTATGACGTCCGCGCCGACATCACTCCCCCCATCGGAGGCTTTCACGATCTCCCCACGGCGCAAAATCGCCCGGACGCGCTCCAGCAGCAGGCGTTGAGAAAAGGGTTTGCGGATGAAGTCGTCAGCTCCCATGTGAAGCCCCAGAACTTCGTCGATTTCTTCGTCTTTTGAGGTTAAAAAAATCACCGGAAGAGAAGATTGCCGCCGCAAGCGCCGCAACAATTCCATGCCATCCATACGCGGCATTTTGATGTCGAAAATGGCCAGATCCGGGGGCTCAGCGGTCAGCGCCGTCAAGGCCGCCGCCCCATCGTTATATGTGCGGATGTTGTATCCTTCGTTTTCAAGCAGGATGCTCACTGAGGTCAGGATGTTCTGATCGTCATCCACAAGTGCAATCGTAGCCATCTGGCAAGTCTGTCCCTATGCTTTGTCGTGTCCGTTTAATCGGGGGTGAGTGTACCACATGACGGGCATTAGCCAATGCGCGGGGCTTGAGGCGGCGCTGTTTTATTCCCGCCGCGTCCCAGGCGGGATGGCAAGGGGGGATCTGTTTTGTTCTCTTTTAAAGACTTTTAAGGTTCATGGCTTAGGTTTTTTAGCTGAATTATTGCGGATTTTCCTTTTCAGAGGGTTTTCGCGCGACACGGGTAAGAGCGGTTCTTCGGCGATATGGCGAATCAAATTCATTATGAAGTGTTTTCAAAGCGCGGGCCCAAAGGAGCCTGGACGCTGGCCGATGCGTATGAGAGCCGCGCAACCGCCCTCAAAATTGCCGAAGAGCTCATCGCGCAGACCCCCGGAATGTGCGTGCGCGTGATGAAGGAAACGTGCCAAGAAGAGACGGGGGACTATTTGTCGCTTGTTGTCTATGAGCATGGCGGTGATGCTTCCACCCATGAAAAACAGATCAAAAAGGAAGCTGAGCTCCCGTGCTTTCAACCTGAAGATCTCTATTCCTATCACGCCAGAGCCACCATTGCGCGACTTTTGGAAGACTATCTGAGCCGTCAACAGGTCACTATTTCGGAATTGATGCACCGGGCCGATTTGATCGAGCAATTGGAGGCCACGGGGACGGAGCTTCAGCACGCCCTGCAAAAATACGCCATTGCCCATGCCGGCGAGAATCATGAACCGATTCACGACGTGGTGCGTAAACTCAATGAATTGGTCCAAAAAGCAACCGAGATGTTGTACCGCAGTGATCGGGCGGGTCATTTTATCAAAATCAAAATATCCACTTTTGGCGGCGTGGCCAAAAAGCTGCTTGCGAAGGGTAATGCGGAATATTGCTTAAGGGGAAGCGTGGCGGCTTTTATTTCGAAGACGCAAGGTTGGGATCAGAAGCTGGGCGCCCTTTTAAGCTTGGTGGAGATTTTGCCAGAGGCGGGCAAGGAACGCGATCTGTGCTTAAGCGTCGTCGATGAATTTGTTGCTGAAATGCTGAGCGGTAAGGCCGCGATGTCTGATCTCTTAGGCTCGCAGCCTAATCTTGGCGCGAGCTTGTTGGCGATGACATATCTGTTCCTCGGACGTGAAGGCAAATTACCGGAGAATTCCCCATCGGGCGTGCGCATCGTGGGCCGGCTTTTTGCTGAAGGGAAGCTGGTGAATTCAAAAGCGGCCATCGCCCGGCGGATCATGGCTGAAATAAAAGGGGTGAAGCGCCTTAACCCTGATTCATTAAACGATGAAGTGAAGCTCGTGCGCAAATTGGCTAATCTCCTGGTGATGGGCCAGGGGCCCATGCTGCCCGCCG
>JAJFIM010000023.1 GCA_021774995.1 Alphaproteobacteria bacterium
TTTATCCAAATCGGCGCTCATGATGGCGTGACATCCGATTTTCTTCACGACACCATCATGAAACATAAATGGAAAGGGATACACGTCGAACCCACCGTTGATTTATTCGATAAGCTCGTGGCAAATAAAAAAGGGATGGTAGGACTAATATTTGAAAACATCGCGATCAGCGATACCGATAACTCTCGAACATTTTATGCGATCCACCCAGATATCAAAGAAAAACATCCCTTCTGGAGTGACATGCTTGGCTCGTTCAATCGGGAGGTGATCCTCAAAAGCAAAACTGAGATTCCCGATATAGAAGACTATATAATCGAGTATGATGTACCATGCCTTTCATTTTCTTCACTTTTGAACAAGCATGACGTTACGTGTTTTGACGTTTTGTTGATTGATGTTGAAGGTTATGATTTTGAGATTCTGAAACAAGTTGATTTAGCTATTTACAAACCAAAGGTTATAATTTTTGAGCACCTACACCTATCTAAAGATGATAAAATCAAAGCCATCGAATATGTCAAATCTGCAGGGTATAGAATAAGCCAAACGCATGAAGATATTCTCGCCCGGCTTCACACTAAGCGCTAAAACGTAAATTCCTATCAGTTGATCCAACTTATAAATTTTAAATTCTTCAAGATATTTTTCTATTTCACATTTGTTTTCTGATCAATAGGTCCATATATTCTCTCAGCGCCTTTGAACATTCGGCTCAAGATTTTCATTTCTTCTTGGTGCTCTTTAATGAATAATTCATGGTCGCTATTTTGCTTTTCTAGTATTGTTTTCACTGATCCCGCGTTTAGTGTTTTTCCAGGGCCTTCCTGACCTTCGATTATTTGATTTAAAATAATATTTCCAAATGTATTTTTGGAATGCGAAGATTCCCAAAACCAAGGATTAGCTTTAAAGATATCTTGCGTTGTGTATTCATTGTAACCTGTAAAATCGTATAGGATTATTTTTTCGTCTGACGCCAATGCCGCCATATCTTTTTTCCATTCCTCATAGTCGCTCTGCAGACCTGCGATCCTTATAGCCTCAAGTTGAAGCGCATGGATTGGCGCTATATAAAGATGGAATTCAATATGACGCGCTTTTGCGCGGCGGATCATTCCTCTCAGAGTTTCTATTTTCTCCTTATCATAACGGAAAGCTCTGTACCCCCCAATATGCGAAAAATATTGCCACGTAAGCGTATTAATAACGTGCTGTTTTGTACCCGCCAAAGGTCCATAAAATGGTTTACCATCCAAACTGCCATCTTCTCTCGCCGATGCTTTTTTACCGGAAAGATTATCAAAGATCGTATATACGCTGTCGCTGATCGCGGAATAGGAAAAGAATTGTTGTAATATTAATAGCGGCAAGGGGCGCCCTGCAAAACCAGCTCGATTGAAATCATTCAGCAGCGCTTCGTTACTTCGGAAAATAACAAACCCTGTGCTCGCGAGAATTATTTCGGGTGTTTGGTATTCAAGAATATAGTCAAAAACCTTCTCTTGCTCCCTCATCTGCGCCGCCATCAGGGCGGCGTTATAGAATGGTTTGCCATCAATAAGACCATCGGAAGGGTGTATGCCAAATAAACCCCGTGACGCCCCTATGACGAAGGCCCTATAGAGTTTGCGCCTCAGATCAATCGATTTGTTAACACGCCAACCGCTTACATGCATGCGTGTTTTTTCTGTGTTGATTTCAAATAATGCACTCCCAGTCAGGCGATATGGATCAACACTTGCCGTAAATGAAATAATCACGACCAGCCAGAAAATGACAACCACCAAGAGATTTGCGCAATATTTTTTCATCAGAATTGAAAATATATAAATTGAGAGGTGCGCGACAAACTAATCAATGACAATATTGCCGCCGATGCTATTAGAATCGCGGAAAGCATGCTTGGACTCCAAATTATTTTAGCCGTAATTCCTTTTACCTCTTTAATTGGCGACAGAACCGGTTCAAATTTCCGCATGATTTCTTGAGTGTTTGGCGCAAAAATCGTCACGCCATAGGCTAAAGCGATCCACAGGAAATTTATCGCAGAAGCCTGATTGACAATTGAATCAAACCCGAAAAGCGCCTTTATCATCAACATCGCGCCATCAAAGCTATCTGCTCGAAAAAAGACAATCGTGATCATCAAAAGAAGTATTGTGATTAATTGACCGGCCACCTGGCCAGTAAGTATTTCAGGTAGCGTCAAATATTTTTTTCTAAAATTATTAATGAGAATAAATGCGCCCAAAAACCCGCCCCAAAGAACAAAATTCCATGAAGCGCCATGCCATAATCCGGCAAGCAACATCGTGATCATCACATTGGCGTGAATCAATTTAGGATTATGGCGCGTGAGAGGCAGAAAAACATATTGCCGCAAAAAACGCGAAAGGGTTACATGCCAGCGATTCCAGAATTCCGTAAAGTTACTGGCTTTGTATGGTGAATTAAAATTCGCCGGAAGGCGTACGCCAAAAAGGCGCGCAAGTCCGATTGCCATATCAGAATACCCGGAAAAATCGAAATATATCTGAGCGAGAAATGCCGAAGCCGCCTGCCAAGCGCTAAGCGACGTAACAGCAACGCCACTATCCACCAGATCAAAGATTGGGTTGGCGTATCCTGCAAGAGAATCGCCGATAACAACTTTCTTAAACAGTCCTATAACAAAAATGCTTACCCCTACTGCGAAGTTTTCATAATTAAACCGCCTTGAGAGCACTGCAAATTGCGGCATGACCTCTTTATGATGAACGATCGGCCCCGCGATGAGTTGTGGAAAAAACACAACGAATAAAGTGTAATTCAAAAAATTAGGTTCTTGAGTGCGTTTTTTATATGCATCAACTAAATAAGCGATTTGTTGAAAAGTAAAAAACGATATGGCTAAAGGGAGAATTATATTTTGTAGAGTAAATTCTGT
>JAJFIM010000221.1 GCA_021774995.1 Alphaproteobacteria bacterium
TTATCCCTTGACGCGGGCAACGCGTTGCAGCTTACCGCTGATCAAGTATAGTGTGTGTGCGTTCAAGGTATGGGCTTTACGTTGTTGTAAATCTTGAACTTCCAATCAGCGTCTTGTTAAGACGCTCCGATTTGGAGAAAGTGAGTTAAGGGGTTGGGTATGAAAAAACGTTTGAGTAGTTTGAGTACAGTGTCCGCTGCGGTTATTTTACTGGCGGGTTGCGCTGACATGGGTTCATTCTCTCCATTCTCCGGAAAAGAAAGCGACGTGGCCACTCAAGAAGCGGCGCCCGCAGTTGATCCTTATGAGCGCGACGTCGCGATGGCTGACGGCATTGCCGTTCCCCAACCCAAACCCCCTGAAGCGCCGCCCGTTTCCGCCCTTGGCGACGCGCCGCTCGTTCCAGAAGCCGCGTCTCCTGAGATGGACCTGGCCGAGGCGCGCTATGTGCGCGACGGGATGATCACGCCCAGCGCCAAGCCGGCGCCTCCTGTCGAAATCACAAAAATATCTCGTGATTACAAGGAATTTCGGAGCGAACTTATTGAATTAAGTAAAGCAGCCATAAACACCCCATCGAGCATGGAATCAGCCGGTAAACGCCTCGCCGCCCACGATCCCGAATTGCTGGCCGAAGGCTGGATTGCCTATACGGCGGAAGCCGTCGCCAACGATCCGGCTTTTGAGAAAGCTCTGAGCAAACGTTTGGACAAGAACGGCCGGCGTCAAATCCTCGCACGCATTGAAGAAAAGCCGGGCTATATCGCTTCACTGTCAGATTTCAAGAAAGTGAAACCGGTTGTGCTGAGTCTCATCACTGAAGAAGTCGGCCTGATGAAGTCTCTTGGCGATATTTTCCACAAGCAAGCCCTGGCTTTTCAGGGAAGCCGGTGGGGCCAGGCCGACCCGCTGACGCCATTGGCAACCCCGGCGGCATGGGACCCATCCCTGACCATTGACCGGTTTAACCGCGCCCTCGTTTGGCAAGCCGCCGATCCGGCCAAGACCGCCCGCGCGCACACGCCGACGCTGCCCCCGGCGCGCGCCAAAGCCAGCATGGCCCCGATGATGGGCCGCATTCTTGATCTGGCCGCCCGGATCAATTTGCAAGCCGCGGATGGCAAAAACCAACCCGCCGTGGCGCGGCTCATGTCCAACAAAGGCATGGCCCAATGCTTCACATGGGCGCGGCTGAATCTGGCGCAATGCACGGCCGCCGCCGGAAGGCCCTCCGAATTGGCCTACTGTACAGCGAAACACGCTTTGCAAGAACGGGCCAATTGCTGGGACTGGCTGATCTCCTTTGATCGGGGCGCATAAAAGTTATACCGCCTAAAACACTTTCTCTTGTATGAGGCGTCGCCCCCCCGGCGGCGCCTCACGATTCTTAAGCCCGAGTTGGCGAGGGCGGCCTCATCCAATATTCCTTGTAGCTGCATGGTTATTCTTGTAGCAAATTAATTGAAATTCGAACGCTGTCGCCTTGGGCATCTTGCTTGAGTAATTTAGAATGTGTTTAAAACGGGGCTCTTATGTTATGAAATTGCGACTCATTTCTGCTTGTTTACCAGTTGCGTTGATCCTGGCTTGTTCGAATGAGACTGATGTAGAAGACGACCAAAATGCTTCGGCGGCGCCGACAGCAGTCGTCTCGCAAGCGGACGCCGGGCTTTGTCTGGGCTCCGGGCCGCAAACCCCGCGCGACATCTCAAGCGCCGCCGGGTTAAACCCCATTTTATTCGCGTTGGCGCCCGCTTCCACTGAAATGAATCTGTGCAATATCCACACCCACACCAACGCCGAACATAAAGGACCTGGCTTTAGCGTCTTTGTTGGCGCTGGCGATCATGGCGGTTACGCCTGCAATGAAACAACTGAATTAACCAAAGCGGAACTCACCGATCCCGCGCAGGGCAAGGGCGCGTTCAAAGGCGTCAAACCCGGCAACACGATAGAAGTACACTGGGTGTACACGTCTTGCGACACTTCCCCCGGCGAAGGCCTTGGCTCTTGCCTGAGCGACGCCTGCACAGACCCTGTTTTACGCGTAGAGGCGCAAACATTCCTGGTTGTAAATGACCCCAGCGCACTCAATTTCACCGATTTTGTTTATGACGAAACGCCCCGCAACGGCTTGCACCAGCCTAAATCCTTGCCGATGAATTCTGGCGCGCCGGTTATTTTCCGTGGATCAACGACGGGACCCGGCTACACCCAAATGGACTGTTCACCGCTTCAGGTGACATGGAGCGTGCGCCCGCAATGCGCAAAAGTGGACATCGGCTCCCTCAATAAATGGGCCGCGCGCGGGAATGTATTCAACGAAACCAAATCACATGGGGTCCGGCAATTGGTAACGGCGCCGGAACTTCTCTCGCCTATCGAGTAGCGCGCATTTTCAGGCGACGTACTGATGCGAGGGGAGCGCCTGAATCACCTTGTCCTTCAACCTCGCCATGTTAGCCCCAGCCCGGGCCGTCAGAATTTATGTAAAATTTGATCCGAAGATTTTACTTAAAAGCAACATGCTAACCTTAAGTTCCTGTTGAACTTCATATCCATTGGCAGGATCGCATGTTTACCATTATTCGCCTGACCCTTTTGGGAATCTTCGTTGTGTATCTTGTGTCTTTCA
>JAJFIM010000222.1 GCA_021774995.1 Alphaproteobacteria bacterium
CAACGCGCACGCAATGGGTAATGGCGACATTCTTGTCCAGCACCCCGATCTCGGCCAAATGCGCCATGGGGCGTTGACCAAATTCCTCGATAAAGCCGTCCGGGTCCAGCATGGCCGGGGACATATGGAAACTCATGCCCACGTCATTCTCGTCAGCCAATTGCTTGGCGGCGCGCCACAAAGGATCGCTGCATGTTGTGTGGCCGACCAGAGTGCTCCAGGCGGAAACTCGTCCATTGGCGTGGCTTTTATGGCGCTCCAATTGCTTTTGAAGGTGGCTGATCGCAAGATCGGTAGACTGTCTGTAAACGGAGGGTTCTGGTGGTAGGTCCCAAACCCAACTACCGACGCGGCCGCGTATGCCGACGTCAACCAACCCTTCCACAACCTCGTCAAGAAACCGGATAGTGCCCCCTTCCAAAAAGGAGGTCGTGCCTGAACGCAACATTTCAACGGCTGCAAGTTGGCCGGAGAGTTTTTCTTCCCGAGCGTTAAAGACGGCATAGAGCGGGCAGAGCCACTCGAAAACATTTTCCATGAACGGCGTGTCATCGGGCACATAGCCGCGCGTTAAGGGCTCGCCTGTAATGTGAATATGACTGTTGACCATGCCGGGCGTAACGACGAAACGATCGCCTCCGATGCGCCGCGCCGGGGCATAGCGCTTTTCAAGCTCCGCCGCTTTGCCAATATCGACGATGGCGTCGCCGCGCACGGCAACGGCGCCGCGATGGATGATGTCTCTCGTCTCATTCATGGTGACCACGTACCAACCCGTCACCAGCAAATCTACGGCTTCACGTTCCACTTGGTTTCACGCTCCTTTTATCTGTCTTAATCGCCACATAGACCTGATTAAAGCCAATAGGCTCCACCAGCCTGACAGCCTCCAAAGCTTCGCTTGTCAACCAGCCATGCACCTGTTCATGAGTGAGCATGGCGCCGCGCATCGTGCTGGCCAACATGGTTAGGCCCATCTGCACGCCGAAGGGATTATGCTTGCGGTCATTGTCGGCAAAATAGTCCGCCAATATCAGCGCGCCCCCTGGCGCTAACGCGTTAACGGCGCGTGAGATGAGCGACCGCGCGCGGGCCTCGCCTTCGGTGCGGCAGACATGGCCAAGTACTGCGACGTCGTAAGCGCCGGCCTCAAGGGGAATGTCATGGAAATCGCCGCCGCGTAGTTCTGCGCGGGCTTTCAAGCCGCGCTCCGCCAGCTTTGCGCCCGCCAGATCAATAATTCCGGGAAGGTCGTTGACCACGGCTGTGGACCCTTGCGATTGCTCTAATATTCCGATGGACCAGGGCGCCAGACCCGCGCCCAGATCGAGCACTTTCAATCCGGGACGGCGCGCCCAGCCGAGGCGCAGTCCGAGCCGTCCGGCGACGCGCAATTGCGTGGCGAAAGTGGCTTGCACCAAGGGTCCATAAAACGCCGCCGCGTCCCCTTCAATAGGGGTTGCTACTTTACCGGTTCGTATGGTTTGGGCGAGATCGGTCCAGTTTTGCAAAGGCCCCGGCGCGACTTTGACCAGGCTCGCCATGGACGCAGGCCCTTTGCTGCAAAGATAACGTTCCGCCGTTTCCGTGAGTTCATAGAGATTGTTGACTTGATCGAGAAAACCAAAGGTCACCAAAGCGTCGAGAACATGCTGGAGATGGGGCGCCGAGACGCCGAGTTGATCGGCCAGCGCGCGCGACTCTACCCCTCCTTGCGACTCCAATGCGTCGAATATTCCAAGATCAATGGCCGCGACTAATATCCAGTAGGAGCCATAGCCCTGAATGATTGTCCAGACGGGGCCGGACGGCGGCGGTTTATAATCACGCCACGGGCGCCCTTTGCGCGCCATGGTGTGCGTTTTTTTCAGTTCAGGGTAGGGAGAATCACTGGTCACGGTTCAAGCACAATTTTTCCAAAAAAAGCGCCTCGAAGCATTTTTTCTTGCGCCTCAGCGCCCTGTTCCAATGGATAGACGCTGTCGATGGAGGATTGAAAGTCTTGTGCGCAATAAAGCTCCCAGGCGGGCGCAAATTCTTCATAAGGGTAGGGGTCCGAACCCAGAAGTTGAATGCCGTTGTGATACATGAAACCCAAAGAAGGAATTGTGGCGGTGTCGCCTGAGGTGCTGCCGCAATTCACGAGGCGCCCGCGCGGCGCCAGAGAGAACATGGACGCCGCCCAGAGCGCCGCGCCCACATGATCAAACACCATATTGACGCCGGCGCCTTTTGTCATCTCGCGCGCCCACGTGGTGATGTCGGTTGCGCGGTTCACGGTCACATGATCCGCCCCGAGTTTGATGGCGCCGTCGCATTTCTTTTGGCTTCCCGCCGTCGCCAGCACTGTCGCGCCGACATGTTTGGCGAGTTGAATGGCGGCCATGGAGACGCCGCTACCTGCGGCGTGAATCATAATAGTTTCCCCGGCCTGCAATTTGCCCACCGTGATCAAAGCATGGTGCGCGGTCATCCAGGCGGTGGGAAAAACAACGGCGTGACGCCACGACATCGCATCGGGAATTTTGTAGACATGCGTTTCGGGCGCCAGGCATTGCTCGGCGTAACCACCGTCGACAGTCGCTCCGATAATCCCAAGATCTCCGTAGAGGTCGCCCATGCCTGCAAGTTTAGAACCTACAGGAACGCCCGAGAGGGACGGGTCCACCACCACGCGGTCACCCGGCGCCCACCGCGTGACGTCAGCGCCGGTGCGCAATATGGTTCCCGCCACATCCATCCCCGCAATATGCGGCAGCGTGAAACCGGGCATGGCGAACCAGCCGTTTCGTTGACTGACATCGAGCTGATTCAATGTTGTGGCTGCAACGCCGACGATGACGTCGCGTGGTCCCGGTTCAGGGTCGGGTGCGTCGGTATATTCGAGCACTTCCGGTCCTCCCGGCGATTTATAGAGCAGTGCTTTCACGGGGTTCCTTTTTTTTGGCATCTCTCAGCTCTATGGCTAAGGCGTCTATTGCGCTCAAACACTATATGTTTATCTTCATTTTTGGGAGGTTTTTATTTTCATGCTAACCGGGTTGTTTGTCGACAGAACAAATGAATGGTCGTTTTCGTGCAAGACGTGGTCTTGTTAACGACTTAATCTTGCTAGATCCTAAGCCTTAGACTGTGCGAGAACTCATATGAATAAAGATGGCCAACTGGAAGTCACGGAGCTTATGCCCGGATTCGGCGTTGAAGTTTTGAATTTCGATGTGCGAAACGCAAATCCAGAAATGAAAAAAGAGTTGGTGCATCTATTCGATCGGCACGGCGCGTTGTTGTTGCGCGGTCAGAATTTGAATGATCCGGATGACATGATGGCTTTTGCTGAAATTTTTGGCGAGCCGGAAGACCACACGCAAGCACAATTTACATTGCCGGATTATCCAAAAATTTATCTTCTTTCCAACCGCATCAAGCATGGCGAACCTTCCGGCGCGCATTATTCGGGCGTGGGGTGGCATACTGATTATTCATTCAAGGAAAAGCCAGTAAAGCAAACCATGGTCTATGGCCTGGAAGTGCCGCCTGAAGGCGGTGATACGCTCTTTGCGGATCTTTGCGCGGCCTAT
>JAJFIM010000223.1 GCA_021774995.1 Alphaproteobacteria bacterium
CCTCGCCATCAGGACCGCGATGGCGGATGGCGTCGGTCATGCGCTTTAAGACGCTGGAATTTATCTCCCTTTGTCCGCGCGTATCAAATATGCCCGTGAGTCCACACATATGGTTTTATTTTATTCCTTGCGTTCTTCAAAGGTCGCGTTACGCGGCGTCCAGTGGGCTTGTACCAATAAATGACGAATATCAGGGCCGGATTCTACGAAATTATGAAGCCGTGCCATAGCTGACCGTTTGTTCGCGTGGATCTCTGTCGAGAGAATGATGGCGGCCGCTCGGCTCTCACCCCATAGCAGATTTGCCTTGGCTTCCAGAAGTTTGGCTATCACAGGATTTGACGTGAATTGGCCATCAACCCAATACCAGCGCCAGACAAGGCGTTGCCGCGCACCTGATAAGAGTGTGGTTACCGAAAGTGTGGCTGGCGCGCCTGATAAGTTGAGCGTATGGCGGCGTATGCCAACAATTTGCCAAAGGGACGGATTGGCCAGCCGGTTTTCGCTGGCGATCGCTTCGCGGTTCTTTGTTTGGTTTTGATAATAAGCGATATAGAGATCAACGACCCCCTGTTCGGACTGGTAGTGTTTGAAGGTCACGTTATGCGCGGAAGGATATGAAGGCGCCCAATCCGGTTTTGATTGTATTTGCGCCCATGGCCCGAATGTCTCAGGTAAGGAAAGGACGATGTGACCGATCAAACCAGGTTTCTCTCGGGCTGCAATATAAGCCGCTGGAAAGAGAGCGATCAGTAGGGCTATCATTAAGGCCAGAGCCGGTTTTTTCGCGTTGCCAACTGCGCTTTGATCGTTGCCAAGTGATTTAGGAGGAGGGGCGGCCGGCGATTCGATAACGCGGTTTTCGGGGTCGGCAAAACGCCATCCGATCATTGCCATCAACAACAGAACCAATACAAAAAACCCCCATCCATACAGCAGATGATCGTCAACAATATCGATGCGTTTGTTGGTGAATTCAGCAAGAGCGATGATGGCGAAAATGCGTAAGGCATTGGCGGCAATAGCCACGACAAGCATGATGGCCACTGCCATAAGCCGTTTTGCGAGGCCATTATACATGTAATAGGCGTAGAGGGGGGCCAGCGCCAGGGCCGTGAAAATAAAGTTAAGGCCCGCGCATCCCGGCGCGACGGTGTAAAGACCGCTCGGTACTTCAATGAGGGTGTTCTGGGTAAAAACAGGGATGCCTGAAAGACTGAGTAACGCCTCTGTTTGGTATGTTGCAATCCATTGTAAAGCGGGGAGTAAAAAGGTTCCCGTTGGAACCATGAGCCATAAATACAGGATCGGAAACAGGAGAGTGCGGAAAACCGTCGCGCCTAATGCCGTTAACAACAGAGCTTGAATCATGCCCATAATGGCGAAATGCTGCCCCTCGGAAACGTCGGCGGCGTAGGATCCCAACCAGATAAGGGCAAACCCGGCCATGCCGAATAGGCCCCAATAACAGGGCTCTGGTTGAATGGTTTTGAGATAATCTTTCTTTTCTGAGACGAGAAGAAGACTGATCGGGAGAATCAAAAAAGCATGATTATAGGTCGATATTCGCCACCACAAAGAGACGGCGTCGGCAATAGGCGCGCGAAAGACCAGGAGAAGCATCGCCATGGCAATCCCTAATGCCAGCAGAGTCCCTCGCCATGCGGGGTCGAGGCGCGTGTTCAGGGGGGGCTCAGGGGATGTGATGCGGGGTGACAAGATGCGGGGCGATCTCTCATATGGTTTTTAAGGCGGGCGCTTAATGGACGTGAACCCTTGATGGTTGGTTAACGCTCAATCTTATATGATCGCCGCGTTTAGTATTAGATTCTTCGAACAGTTTTAAGGCTAGAGCGCTAAAATACTCTTAGGGAATCGCATTATGAGATGATTCTCGAAGCACTTTCTTCTTCATATTTAAGCACGAGTTCATGGCGAATATTCTCCTTTTATGTCAGCGAATTCCCTATCCCCCCAATAAAGGGGAGAAAATTCGCGCTTTTCATATTTTGCAGCATTTATCCCAGACGCACAGGGTGTATTTGGGCTGTTTCGTAGATGATAAGCAAGATTGGCAGGGCGTAGGCGCGTTACGCGCCCTCTGCGCCGAGGCTCATTTCGAACCCCTCAATCCGCTTGGAGCAACCTTGCGCTCCGTGCGCTCATTTTTAACCGGGGCCCCGCTTAGCGCGTCATATTACGCCAACCGGGGCATGGCCCGCTGGGTGCGGGGGGTTTTGCGCAATGAAGCGCCGCAAGCTGCGCTGATTTACTCTTCTGTGATGGGGCAATATTTAAAGGGAACGGCGACAGACCCCATGCGCGTGGTGACGGATTTTGTCGATGTGGATTCTGACAAATGGCGGCAATACGCCGCTTCAAAGTCATGGCCGATGAATTGGGTTTATGCCCGCGAAGCGAATACTTTGCTGCATTATGACAGGGCATTGGCTTTGAGAAGTGCGGCTTCAGTGGTGGTGTCGGAAGCGGAAGCCGCACTCTTTCGTGCGCTTGCCCCGGAATCCGCAGGCAAAATTTATGCGATCAATAATGGCGTGGACAGTAAATATTTTAATCCGGACGCCGTGACGTCTCGTGAGTCGGCGGGGGTCGGGCCGCACTTCGTGTTCACGGGTACGATGGACTATTGGCCGAATGTAGATGCTGTTGTCTGGTTCGCGCGCGCGGTTCTGCCGCTCCTTCAGCGTCACCATCCGGCTGTGCGCTTCACCATCGTGGGGGTCAAACCCGCGCCCGCGGTTATGGAATTGGCGGATCAATCAGGAGTGACCGTGACAGGCCGGGTTGAGGATGTGCGGCCCTATCTGGCGGGCGCTGACGCTATCGTCGCGCCCATGCGCCTGGCTCGGGGCATTCAAAATAAAGTTCTGGAAGGCATGTCCATGGCCAAACCCGTGGTGACCACGCCGCAGGGTTTGGAGGGTATTCACGCCAGTGCCGGCTCCCACGTATTGGTTGCCGAAAATGCTGAGGATTTTACCGCAGCCTGCCTGCAGGCTCTTAGCATAAATGAGGCGCAAACCTTAGGCGCCGCCGCTCGCACCCTCATCCTGGAGCGCTATCAGTGGCGGGCAAAACTGTCTGAATTCGAGGCTCTGTTGGGACTAGAGTCCTGAGCTATACCGCTTGCGCCCAGATTATCCAGCCTTGCATCCGGCAGTGATTCAATAGAATTCAAAGTGCGCTTTATCCAATATTGCGCACAATATGAGGGCCGATGACGTTGGCGAGGGGCAGGGGCAGGCGTTGCCACATATTAATAAAAAGCTTGTATTTGGGATTGAGCGGATTGACGTTGGGCAGTTCACTGCCGGGTTTCAAGAGAAAACTGTGCACAATGGGGCGCGGCTCAAACCCCCAGTTCTTCTTGAAACTATAGGGTCCTGTTCCCTTTTTACTGCGACCGAAATCAAAATTTGAGACGCCGCGCTCCACCGCCCGGCGCATGACCTTCCAATACATATAATCATTCGCGCCTTTCCTGCGCGCTTCAAACGCGCCGCCCGTATAATAGGGCAATACTTTATCGCGGAAATAAAAGGACATGACGCTACTGAGCGCCTGACCGTTGCAGCGCACGGTCAGAATTTCACACGCGGCGCCGAATTCTTTTTTGAGATTGGCGAAGAATTTTTTGCCGTAGACAGGCGTGCCCAGATTGCGCACTGAGAGGGCGTAAAGTGCATAAAATACATCGATATTTTCTTCTGTGACGGCTTCGAGGTCATCCGCTTTCAGAGCCTTTCTGACGACGGCTCTTTGCTTGCGGGGGATTTGTTTGAGGTTAGCATCTTTGTCCTCATCAATGGGACGCTCAAAAGTTGAGTAAAGATCGCTTTTTTCCAGCCATCCTTCCCGCTCCACTGAGGCGCCGCGAATCTCAAGGAAATCGGCCCCCGTTGCTGGCAGAAGATTTGCTGCGTGGGTAAGTAGCAAATCGCGCGCCTCAGAGCTGGAGGCCGCCGGCCCGCCGCCCACGCAAAATGCATTTGAAATCAGAGCATTGCCAAACAAACGGCTCTTAATATGAGTGAGCGGCAGCACGCCCTCAATCTCGCTCCCCCTGGCGGCGTAAATAAAATGAGTTTTGTGCCCGAAGCTTTGTTCAATCACATCTTTCCAACCAGCGCGGTGAAAAAAACTAGCATCCGGACAGGCATCGGCAAATTCATCCCAGGCGGCTTTGTCTGATGGCGCGAGCGCGCGAATTGTTAAAGTCATGATACGGCAGCCTTTTGCGTTTCCGGCGCCTCTAAGAATATTCTATCAATCCGGTCCCATCGAAAGTCACTTGTTAGGCGCCGGAGCCGCAGTTCCATTTTACCTAAATTCGTGTAATGACGAAATCTAGATTTTACGGATACTCCGTCGGGACGGGGTTGGTTAGCGTCAATTTCCCAAGGATGAAAATAAAAAATAAAAGGCCAGCCGTCATGGCGGTTTACGCGAGTGATGGCGGCTCGCGTCACCCAATAGGGCAGCAATCTGAAATATCCTCCTCCGGCGCATGGGAAGTTTTGACCAAAGACGCGCACGGTGGAAATGGGATATTCTTCTATTTTTGCTTGCTTTGAAGGCAAGAAGGCGAAGCGCGGGGCGTCCGGCATGCCGTAATGGTCGTGATGCACCGGGTTGATGCTGGATGAGTAGCGATAGCCTTCTTCAGCCAAAACATCAAAAGTCCAAAGGTTTTTTTCGCCAATGGAAAATGTGGCGGCTCTGTAGCCGTTCACCTCAACGCCTGCGATATCTTCAAGGATGCGTTTGGTTTTTGCGATGTCGGCCCGGAATTCGTCTGGCGTCTGCTTGTCAGCGCGAATATGGGAAAACCCATGGCTGGCCAATTCGTGACCTTGCTCGACGATGCTCCGAATGAGGGAAGGGTGCCGCTCCGCAATCCAGGCAAGGGTAAAAAAAGTGGCCTTTACCCCTTGGTTCGCAAAAAGTTCCAAGATGCGGGCCGTGTTGCGCTCAACGCGCGATTCGCAAGCTTCCCAGGATGATCGCGGAAATTGGCTTTCCAGGGCCTGTACCTGGTAATAATCCTCAATATCGACGGACAGCGCATTCACGGGCGCATCTTGTCCTTGCGTGCTGGGTCGCTGTTTAAGCTGAAAAGCCGTGTGCGCCATCTGGATCCCTTGTGTCTTTTAGGGGCGCGGGTTTGCCGCCGCAGGTGATGATGCCTTATTGGCTGTGCGGCTCGGGACGCCCCTTCAAGTATTCTTCCAGTATAAGAAGCAGCAAACGTTTAAAAAGTTGGTTATAAGACCGCTCTTTTGTCAGTGTATCGGCAATTAACGGAGAAGAGGATGAGCTGTCGCCGGCGAGCGCCGTTGGCAGTGCGTCCGAGCCATTGGTTGGGGACGTTTCAACGATGTCGATAAGCTCTTTGAGTTTATCGGCCGAAAGATCTTCAATATTTAACAATTGACCCGCGTTAAGCGGATCAGCGCCCCCGCGATCGAGGATTTGCTCAAACTCATTTTCCAAATCTTCTGCAACCGCTTTCACGGCGTCAGGGGCGATCAGGTCCGTTTCTTCTAGGAAGCAATAGAGGAGTAGACGCGAGCACAGGTTATTTATCCGGCGGGGCACTCCTTCGGTATAGTGGTAGATTCTCTCAAACGCACCCTCGCCAAAATAAGGCCTGTTTTTCCATCCAACCTGATGCAAGCGGTGATGAATATAATCCTGCGTTTCTTGCTCGCCCATGGGTCCCAGATGATAACTTGCTATAATACGCTGGCGCAGTTGCAGTAAATCTTCGCGCGCCAGCGTTTTGCGAAATTGCGGTTGGCCCAGAAGAAAAAGCTGTAAGGGTGGTTTGCCATCAACTTGAATGTTTGACAGCATGCGCAATTCTTCAAGCGCCGTTACCGACAGGTTTTGAGCTTCGTCGATAAACAGCAGGACGCGTTTGCGTTGACGATTCGCGTTGCGCAGGAAGACCTCTATGTCGCGCAAAATGGAAGTTTTATCCCGACCTTCCTGTTTCAACCCAAACCCGGAAGCAATCATGCGGATGAGATCGTTGTCATCCAGATTGGTCATGACAACGGTCGACGCCACATATTTCCGGTGGCTCAATGTTGACAGAAGATATTGAATAATAGTTGTTTTACCCGCCCCCACGTCTCCCGTGATGACGATAAAACCTTCACCTTGATTGAGCCCAAATTTTAGGTGAGCAATGGCGCGCGCGTGAACGCTGCTCTCGTAAAGAAAACGCGGGTCTGGCGAAAGCTGGAAAGGTTGCGCCCGGAACTTGAAATGCTTGAGATACATGCTTCCATCTAAAATGTTAAATTGAGAGTAGCCGTGATCGCATTTTCAACCGCATCGCCAACCTTGGTTTGAAGGTTTCTGTAATCGTAACTCAGGGAAGTCGAGAGCGCAGAGTTTATGGTGTAGGAAAGCGAAGCGCGCCCAGTTACTTGAGTATCGTCTTCTGCTGGAATGCGAGGGTCAAGGGTTTCACGATATGTGCCGCCAAGTCTAACGGCGACGCCATTAGAGAGTTGGCGCGACAGCTGAAGGCTTCCCCCCGCCACGGTTTCATCTTGCGCCGGAGTGGTCGCATTGGCGTCAAACTTCCGCGTAATGTGAAAGGCCTTCAAAAATACGACCGTATTACGGACGATTCCGTTTAGCCCCACGGAAAGGTTTTGCGATTTAAAACTTGAATTTGAAAGAGAAAGCGTATTATTGCCTATTTGAGCCGGTGAGCCAACATTGTCCACTAAAACAGGCCTGTTTGCTCCCCCGCCAAGCGTGCCTGCATCAGCAAATTCGAGAAGGCCCAGAGAACTTGTCAATGACTGCTGTTGGGTTGAGATGCCCTCAGAATAGTTAATGGCCAGATTGAGTGCTGATGAGATTGCATAATTAAGGCTGGCGGCGCCGGAGAGACCCCCAAAGCGGTGTCCTACCTCGCCTTTGAATGAAAAGCGAGAACCCGGTATCCAGCTTAAACCAGCAGAATAGACCCCGCCGCTGCGGTCTTTATTATTAAGGGTGAGGTCCTGGATATCATCATAGCCTGCGCGAACGAAGGGAATAATACCTTGGCGCAAAGCGTATTCTAATACGCCATCAAATGATATTTGTTGGCTTTTATTGTCATTTTTCGAAAAACTACTGGCTAACTGCCACCGAATGCGCGATGCGCGCCAGGAACTGGACAAAGCCGCTGAAGCGCTAAAGTCGTTGGTGTCCCTAATCGTGGAGGCATTTGAACCAACGTCCGTTTTGCCGAAACGCGTTGCGCTGTAACCGACAATAACCTGGCCTTGAGCGCGGCCATCGAAGTCATGCACCAATTGCGGATTCACCGAAAAGTTTAAGATTCGGGTTTGGTCAGTGGGTGATGTCCGGGCCACGGCGGGGCCGGGCGTCGAGCTGCGAACCGCGCGCTCAACAACAGAAGCGCGGGTGTCGAGAAAAAACCGGTTGTTGATAATTTCTGCCGTGGCTACGCCAAGAACACTTGGTCTGTATCCGTCCAGATCGCTCCGGTCGACATATTTATCAAAAGCGATTCCGCCACTGAAATAAAGTTGAATTCGGGGAGATAGCCGCGTCACAGTCACGCCTGCTTTGGCGGTTGTGACAAAATCACTCTCTTTACTGGCGTCTGTAAGCGCGACGTTATCCGTATAAAGCTCACGTATATCAAGGCTTGGAACAAATATGGTTTGTTGAGCGTGAGCGCCTGTGGAGGCTGCTAAGAGCGCCCCCATGATGCTGCAAATACAAGTGGTGGACTTGAAAAATGCAGAGTGTCTGTAAATGGACATTAAGAAGTCCCCCATTCCCAATTATTTATATGTGCGCGATGGCGCGCTTACTTTTTTCCATAATACTCAGAATATGACCCATAGCTATCAGATAA
>JAJFIM010000224.1 GCA_021774995.1 Alphaproteobacteria bacterium
CCGCAAACTACCGCCCCTCAACGCTCTGCGCGCCTTTGAAGCGGCGGCGCGTCATCTCAGCTTCACCAAAGCGGCTGAAGAGCTGCACGTCACTCCCGGCGCGGTTTCACAGCAGGTCAAAGCGCTGGAGGAATATCTGGGATTGACTCTCTTCCAGCGACGGAATCGCGCGCTCGCCCTCACGCAAGAAGCTGAAGACTGCCTGCCGACATTGCGCGAAGGCTTCGATAAATTATCGCAAGCCACACAACTTCTCACGGCGCGCGAGACGCAAAATCGACTGACGGTCAGCGCCGCTCCCTCTTTCACTTCGAAATGGCTTGTCCCCAGATTGGGGAGTTTTCAGCAGGACCACCCCGATATCGATGTCTGGGTGTCTGCGGATATGGAGATGGTTGATTTTGCCAAAGATGGGGTCGATGTGGCCATACGCTATGGCGCGGGCGCTTATCCCGGCTTGGCCATAGAGCGCCTTCTTACCGAATCGGTATTTCCCGTGTGCAGCCCGGATCTGCTGACCGGCCCGAAACCCCTCAACAAACTCGAAGACCTGGCCCACCAAACCCTGCTGCATGACGCCAGCCCCGACCATGACGAGAGCTGCCCCGATTGGCCCATGTGGCTGAAAGCCTCTGGTGCCGCCGAAGTGGACGGCGCACGGGGATTACGCTTTAATCAATCCAGCCTGGTTTTGGAAGCCGCCATCAGCGGGCGCGGCGTGGCGCTGGCCAAAAGCGCGCTGGCGGAAGCTGATCTCGCCGCGGGACGGCTCGCCAAACCCTTTGACATCGCCCTTCCAATAGAATTTGCTTATTATATGGTGTGTCCACCTTCCAATTTAGAGCGCCCTAAAGTCCAACAGTTTATGGAGTGGGTGCGCCGTCTCGCGGAAGAAACCACAGGCTCTCAAGAACAAGTATAGAGGCAAGAGTCGGTTGTCTTGGCACTTTACCGAGCAACTTCGCGGCACCGCCTGGAAGTGACGGCGCTCACCTTCAGCAACATCTAAATGGCTGAATTCCATCACTTATTGAAGAAGTTTTCCATAAATTTTTGATATGAGAGCCTAGCGCCGACTTTATTCACCCTAAACTGTCTCGTTTTGCGACCTAACGCCTTTTTAACTGTCGGAAAATTTGACATTTGAGTGCAAAACCCGCCCCGCCATATGTTAACTATTTGATTTGTCAATATATTTTTCCTTGGCATTCAAATTGCCATAAACAAGATCATCCCCGCTTGGCCACATGACCAAGGTGGGGTTTTTGAAACGTATGGAGTTACACGAAAATGAAAAGATTTTTCACCAGCATCGCTTTCGCCGCAGGATTGCTCGGCAGCGCCGGCGCTGCGCAGGCCACTGTAATCGACCTCTATTACAATATGGGTGACGGCGCGCCCACAATTTTCGCACCGAACAATTTTGGGCTATTTTTTAGCGGTCCCATGGGCGTAACAACCAATGCCACATGCTCTTTGAATGGAGTCGGCGATTGCGCGGTTAACCAGGATTTCCGCGGAATTGGCGTCACCAGCGGCGATCCATTCGACCAGATCGATATTGACGATAATGGGGTCGACGAGCGGATATTGCTTGGACTTGGTCACCAGAAGAAAACTCTGAGGCTCATCGGGATATCTTTTGAAGACGTCGATTCACGCTTCTTCGACGGAAATGCCCGGGATGATCAGGCCACGATCAGCATAAATGGCGGATTTTTAGGCGCCGGCCAAATTGACAATGGAGCCGGCATCGGCAGCGCCGCATGCTATTTCCCCGCCAACAAAGATCAGTGTTCCGTCACTCTGACCACTCCATTTAATTTGGGCATGAGTTCGATCATCGAGATCGGCGCCCTGGGGACGGGTCGCACAAATGACTTCCGCATTGAATCCTTGCGCGTTGAAGTCGTGCCCGAGCCCAGCAGTCTGGCGCTGATTGGCTTCGGACTGGCCGGAATAGCCCTCTTTGGCCGCCGCAAACAACGCTCCGCCAAATAACAATAAGTCTGATAATTAACTAGGGTGGTCCGCTAAGTTAAGGACCACCCTTTTTTTGCCCGCGCGGCGCAGGCGCGCTTAAGTGTCAGGATTTTTTACAATTTCGTACTTTGCTCACACGCCGAATCTTATAACACACTGTTTTTACTTACCTATTTAAAATGGCCCTTTTCTTGCTTTTCTTTTGAGACAATCGCAGTAGAATTGGCCGAGAAACGTAAATCGTCAGCCACATGCGGCAACACTTGGAGGACATCATGAAAAAAGGCATTCAAAGCCTCATTATAGCGGCGGGACTTATAAGCATGGCGGGCGCAGCCAACGCCACGATGATTGAACTGCGCTTTGACAACCCGGCCAATGCTATGTCCCCCTCAGCTAATCCGGGAATTCCGTTCACCTATGGGCGCCTGGGCTGGGAAGGGCTGAAATTTGTCGGCTCTCTTGGCGTGAAAGCCACCGCCACCTGCACCACTGATGGCCATTCCTGGTGCCGCGTGACTCAAAACAATGAGGGTCTGGGCATTTACAACGATGCGATGGATTTCCGCCGGGACGATTCAAGCGCCATCGATAATTTCGGGCGGGACGAAAATCTAAAAATCAATCTCAGGAGTAACAAGACCCTGAAGCTTGTCGGCATCGATTTTGACACCGCCAGCCCCTATGCCGGCGTTGAAATCGACCTCGCCCGCCCCTTGCCACAAGGCAAGACAGATTCTGTTGGTATTGGTGATGGCACAATCGACGATATCAACAACCCCGATGCCGACACCATTTGTGATGGCGTGGATGACGGCGCCAACAATAATGAATGCGAGATTACTTTTGATGACCCCATTTATCTCGGTCTGAATTCCACACTGACGATCCAATCGGAAGCCATCGACACCATTTTAATGGCGGCCTTGGGTAATATCCTGAGCAATCCCGATGAATTCCGGGTCGAATCACTGCGCATCGAAGTGGTGCCGGAGCCCGGCAGCTTGGCGCTGATCGGCGCTGGCCTGGCGGGATTGGGGCTCTTGGGGCGCCGCCGGCGCAAGCAACGCGCTTAATTCACCAAGACATCTATTGCTTATTAAAAGGGCGGCTTTGTGAAAAAGCCGCCCTTTTTATGCGCTTGATGCGTATTTTGTTTTGTTAACCTTATGCTATCCGGCGCCAGCATTTTACGCTCACTGGGGCGCGCCCGCCGCTTAAATGAGCCAACCATTGGCGCTAGGGAAGGAATTGCTTGTTGTGAAAGAGACCCAGATACAAAAAAACCGCAATTTATAAGCATTTCAGCAAGGAACACGCCTATACGATGAGCTGAGAGCACGGTACTATGCACACAATATAGTGAAGGCGTCGGTACCGGCTGCATTCCGGCGATTGCCGCCACATGATTTATCAGAAGGGCTTAACAGTGCGTCAGATCCAATCCCCCCTCCTAAAACTCATATGCGTTGCTCTGTTGGCCCTTGGGCTTACGGGTTGCGCTACGGGCGGCACAGGCGATGTTCCTCCGGCGACTTCAACAAGCAAGATTCCCACGGACTACCTGATCGGACCCGGTGATAAACTCGATATTTTTGTCTGGCGCAATCCGGACCTGTCGACATCCGTCCCTGTTCGCCCTGACGGGAGAATCTCCATTCCCCTCATCGACGATCTGGAGGCGGCCGGCAGCACACCGACCCAATTGGGCAAAAACATAGAAGCGCGCCTCTCCAGTTTCATACAAGACCCTCTGGTAACAGTCATCGTGACCGGTTTCGTGGGAGCTTTTGGAGAGCAGATCCGCATTGTCGGGGCGGGCGTTGTTCCTATGGCCATCCCATATCAAGACAACATGACGGTCCTGGACGCCATAATCTCAGTCGGCGGCCTGACCTCTGTCGCGGCGGGAAACCGGGCAAAAATCTGGCGAAGGTCTTCAAAGGAAAAAGACAATGTATTTAAGGTGCGTCTCGACGATCTGTTGAAGGACGGCGACCTTTCAGAAAATGTGAAACTCGTCCCGGGGGATGTCATTATTGTTCCACAAAGTTGGTTCTAGCATTGGATCAGGGGAGCTGATCCATCAGAGGGGTTGGGATACTCCATTGTCGGGTTCGGCCCGATTATTGCAACTGCCATACCGAACAGCCACTCGCATAAGAAAGTGGTTGTATTTTGAGCTGTTTAAATAGCATTGCCTGACAGGCGGATTTTTGAGTAATACAAATGCAAATTGTTAAAGAAATTCGACTCCAACTAAGATCTCTCTGGCGCCGGCGGTGGCTTGGCATGGCGGTGAGTTGGCTGATCGCATTAGGCGGCGCCTATACTGTTTTCACAGTGCCGGACCAATATGAATCCAGCGCCCGCATTTATGTTGATACTGAATCTCTTTTGGCGCCGCTCCTCAAGGGCATTGCCATACAGAACGATCCGCGCCGCCAGATCAAAATGATGCAAGACACTCTTCTGAGCAGACCAAATCTCAGAAAAGTCGCACTCGCCGCAGATTTAGATTTGAATGCGGCCACTCCAGAAGAGCTGGAACGCATCATTTCCGGGATTGGAGAGAACACTCTTGTCGAGCCGGAAAGTCCGTCTCTGTTTAAAGTTTCCTATGTTCACAAAGATCCGCAAACAGCAAAAAACGTCGTGGAGGCTTTGCTGAATATATTCATAGAGAGCAATCTGGGACAAAATCGGAGTGAGATGGAATCTGCGCGCTCTTTCATCGAACGACAAATTGAACTTTATGAAGAAAAATTATCCGTTTCTGAGCACAAAATGGCGGCTTTTCGCGCTGAGAATGCAGATGTTTTAGGCGCGACCAACTTTGCTCAACGACTTCAAGCCAAAAAAGGGCAGTTAGAGCAAGTAACCTTTGACTACTCGGATGCAGTCAGCAAACGGGATCAACTGCTCATCCAACTCGAAGCAACGCCGCGTATGATTGCCATGGAAACCGCCCCTCAAATTGTGATAGGCGGTCAAGGGGCGCTCACCACATTACAGCGAATACGGTTGGTGCAATCGCAACTCGATGACCTGTTGATGCTGTATACTGAAGGCCACCCGGACGTGATCGCCGCGCGGCGCCAACTCAACCGTTTGGTGGGTCAATTCAACAGGGAGCAATCCGG
>JAJFIM010000225.1 GCA_021774995.1 Alphaproteobacteria bacterium
CCTCAAATTGCCGGCGTTGGCTTGACGGAGGCGGCGGCGCGCGCACTTGGCCGGAACGTCAAGACGGCTGTTCTGCCTCTGCGCTATTTACCGCGCGCACTGGCCGCCCGTGATGTGCGGGGCCTCATCAAACTCATTGCCGACAAGGATACCGGCCAATTGCTGGGCGCGCATATTATGGCGCCTGAGGGCGCCGACAGCATACAGACCGCGGCGCTCGCCATTAAACACAATCTCACCGCGCAGGACTTGGCGGAGACGATTTTCCCCTATCTCACCACCGTTGAAGGTCTGAAATTAGCGGCGCAAACTTTTGATAAGGACGTGAGCAAACTATCTTGTTGCGCGGGATAGGGTTCAATCACAATATCAGCGGTTAAACCTTATGGTCCGTAAGACAGTGCCCATGGGAGTGATCTGCCAGGACCTCAATGATGCGGCATTCACTGATGCGCCCTCCCTTGCAGTGTTTGACCATGCGCTGGAGTTCTTTTTTCAATGACGTGAGTTGAGCGATTTTTTCCACCACGTCGTCTAAATGGCTTTTGGCGATCCGGTCAACCGTTTCACATGGCTGGTCAGCGTTATCACTCAATGCGAGCATCTCTCGAATTGCATCAAGCGAAAAACCTAGCTCTCGACTATGGCGTATGAAGGAGAGGCGTTTGACGTGCCGTTCGTCATATACACGCTGATTGCCCGCCGTGCGCGGGGGCTCTGGCAGCAGGCCGATTTCTTCGTAATAGCGGATTGTCTGGACCTTGCACCCCGTTTCGCTGGCGAGAAGGCCAATTGAAATATCTCGCGGCGTCATGACGATTTCCTCTTGCACCTACAGTGGCTGTAGATATTAGGCTGAAGTTTCATGAATGCAAGAGACGCAAAAAAATGGCTGGATGCTGCGAAACGGAAGTTAAATTTGAGGGCGAATCACGCGCCTACCGGCGGGTTTTGTGGATGGTGATCGCCATCAACGGGTCTATGTTTGTCGTTGAGATGTTGGCCGGCGTCACATCGCATTCAAAAGCCCTTCAGGCGGATGCGCTTGATTTTATTGGAGATACGGCCACTTACGCCATCTCTTTGTATGTTATCGGCCAGGCTTTGAAAGTGCGCGCCACGGCGGCAATGATCAAAGGCCTTGCGCTGGCGGTTTTGGGTCTGTGGGTATTGGCGTCGACCATCTACCGCGTGTTTTATTTAGGGGTGCCTGACGCCGCCACGATGGGAATCGTTGGCGCCATGGCGTTCGTCGCCAACGCTGTCAGCGCGCTTCTCCTGCTGCGTTTCAGGGACGGCGACGCCAATGTCCGTTCGGTCTGGCTATGCAGCCGCAATGACGCCATTGGAAATCTGGCGGTGATCCTTGCCGCCAGCGGCGTCTGGTCGTTGAGCTCCGGCTGGCCCGATCTTGCTGTCGCGGGTATAATGGCGAGCCTGTTCCTGCATTCCGCAACCCGAATCCTCCGCCAGGCGTGGGGAGAGCTTCGCGCCGCCGGCATAGATGAGACGCAAAGAGCAGGATGACTATCAGGCGCGCATGCAATCTTTCTCTTTATGAGGCATAAATAAGATGACTTATCATTTTACCAAGACCTTAGCGGGAAGTTTCGATTCAGTCATTGACCGTGTTACGGCGGCGTTGAAAGAGGAGGGCTTTGGCGTTCTTACGGATATTGACGTGGCGGCGACGTTGAAGAAAAAACTTGAAATAGACTTCCGTCAATACCGTATTTTAGGGGCGTGCAACCCGTCATTTGCGTACCAAGCTCTTCAGGCGGAAGATAAAATTGGAACCATGCTTCCATGTAATGTGATCGTTCAGGAAACTGGCGCGGGGGTCGAAGTATCCGCCGTCGATCCGATGGCGTCTATGCAGGCTATCGGTAATCCGAAGCTGGACGGCATCGCAAAATCCGTGCGTTCGAAGTTGAAAAAAGTCATTGAATCCCTGTGAAAAACTCGCGGTTTGTTTAAGGGTGAGCTAAGAAATGCCGCGTATAATCTGAGCCGTGAGAATGAAAACGCCGGAAATAAATTGAGAAAACTATTTTCCCATGTTAGGCATGCTCTCATAACCGGTTTGCCGGTGAAGAATGAAGAGGTTAGTGTTTGAGATGAGGTCAATCCTCACATATATATTCATGTTGGTTATTGTTTCGGTGCAGTTCGTAGACCTCGCCGTTTTTGACTATGATCATTCTCAAGCTAGTGAAACGAATGTTGTTCTCGATAGTGGCGTTAATAAAATGATCCCGGCGGGGAATGCGCATTGTTCTGATTGCGATTCTCTCCACCATATGAATGCTGACAAAATTTCCGGCAATCTTACGGTTTTCATTAACGCGTCGAAACATTCTCTCTTTACAACGCAAATCGCAGATGATGCGGGTTCAGGCCCGCCGGTTCCCCCACCCCTTTCCTAAACTCTCGTACATTAAGTTTGCTCTGGCGGCGTCTTTTTTGACACCGGCGGAAATGTTACACGACGAATCGAGAGTATGATGAATGACTAAAATACGTTTGGCGTTAGCCTGCGTCCTGTCGGTCTATACGTGGGCTGGCGCGCTGGGAATGTCGGCGCAGGCGCAAAACTCCAATAAGCCCGGTCCGGCTCTAAGTGAATTTGTATATATAACGTTTGACCAGCATCCGGCGCTGAGGGCGGCGCAGGCGCAATTAGACGCAGCCATGGCGCGTGCGCGTTCTCAGGGCCGCCCACTTTATAACCCTGAAATTGAACTCGGTTATGAAGACGCCGAATCAAGAACAAAAGAAATTGGTCTGGCGCAAACATTTGATTTTTCTGGAAAACGCGGCGCCCGAAGCGATGTAGCGCGCGCGCAGATAGAAATTGCGCGCGCTTCCCTGGATTTTGCGAAGAAATCCCTCCTCACGGAACTTCTGACATCTCTTGTTAATCGCCAAACCAGCCAAAACATATTCCAGATCAGTGAGCGCCGCGTAGGTCTCAGCAAAGAATTTCTTGCTCTTGCGCAGCGGCGAAACAATGCGGGAGACCTCCCGAAAACATCCTTTTTGACGGCCCGCCTTGCTTTGGCGGACGCCAAAATTGAAAAAAATAATATGGCGGGAGATCTGTCGAGGGCGCAGGAAAATTTAATTGCAATCGTCGGTAACGCCAGGGCCGCGTGGCCGGTCTTTACCGGCCTTCCGCCTAAGATAGCCCCCTCCGTTGAGGGTGTGCAATTGGAAGAATTACCAGAATTGCGCCGCGCGCAAATAGAATCTCAAGCCTTCCGTTCTCGCATCAAAGTCGCTCAGCGCGATAGAGTTCCCGATCCCACCCTTGGCGTGAGATATGGCCGGGAAGGAAGCGAAGATCTTCTTGGTTTTCGGTTTTCCGTTCCCGTGCCGGTGTGGAATTCCGGCGGCGCCGATGTCGATGCGGCGCGGGCGGATTTCATCTCGTCAGAGCGGACCTATAACGAACTTCTGCGCCGCGCGAGTGCGCGTTTGAGCGCCAGCCAGCAGCGATATCTGGCGGCGCTGTCGGCTTGGGGCGAGTGGATGGAGAACGGAGCAACGCCTCTTGAGCAGCAGCGTCAAATTTTGCAGCGGCTTTGGCGGGCCGGAGAAATAGACGCCGTTACATATCTGGTTCAACTCGATCAGACTTTTACCACTGAAGTTTCCGCAGCCGAACTTCGCGGAAGATTATGGAATGCGTGGTTCTTGTGGTTGGACGCCTCAGGCGGGGCAACAAAATGGGTGGAGAATATACAGTGACTAAAAACATGAGATTAACCCTTTTAATAGTGGCCGCAATATTAATTGCGGGCGTCCTTATTCAATTTTCAACCGGCGCTTTTTCGGATGACGCTGAAGCGCTTAGCGTTGTCGCAACAGCGCAAAAGGATCATGACGAGGGTGAGGAACATAGCGAAGGCGAGGAGGAACATGAGGAAGGCGCGTTGGAAATGAGCGCCGCGGAGCGCCAAGCCAACGGCGTTGAAACGGCGCCGGCTTCCAAACGCGCATTGGCGGAAGAGGTGATCGTGCCTGGCGAGGTCTTGCTTGATCTTTATCGCACGACTCAAATGGCCCCGCGTATTTCCGCTCAGATCATTGCCCGGCATGTGCGTCTCGGGGATGCGGTTAAAACGGGCCAGCCGATGGCGACGCTTTCCAGCGTGGGCATGGCCGAAGCTCAAGGCGGATTAATCGTCGCCGATAAGGAGTGGGACCGCGTAAGCAAATTGGGCAGGGATGTTGTCTCCGAACGGCGCTATGTGGAAGCGCAGGTTGCCGTCCAACAAGCGCAAGCCACTGTTTTGGCTTATGGCATGACGCCCGATCAAGTGGAGGTTTTGTTAGAGCAAGGAGACGCCACTAAGGCAACGGGCGCATTTGATCTTATTGCGCCGCAAGATGGAACGGTTGTTAGGGATGACTTTGTTGTCGGTGAAGTGGCGGAGCCCGGAAGGGCCCTGTTTGAGATTAGCGATGAGACGCGCGTCTGGGTTGAGGCGCAGTTGAATCCTGAAAAAGCCATTCATATAGACATTGGGGCGCCTGTTCGCATCAAAGTGAGCGGGGGGCATTGGATGGATGGCAAGGTTGTGCAAATTCACCATAGTCTCGATGAAACGACCCGGACGCTTCCTGTTCGCGTGGAAGTGAATAATAGGGAAGATTTACTCCATGCGGGACAATTTGTGGACGTATCCATTCAGATTGGTCAGAGCGAACCAGTTCTTGCCGTGCCTGAAGGCGCCGTTGTGCTGATGGACGGATCTTCCACCGTATTCAAAGTCGAAGGCGACGAGATTCACCCGCAGCCCGTACAAACAGGCGTCAACCGCAGCGGATGGATTGAAATTAACAGTGGACTGAACACTGGCGATGAGATTGCCGTCACCCAAGCCTTTCTCCTCAAGTCACTCATTTTGAAATCCAAAATGGGCGAAGGCCACGCTCATTAAGGGATAAGTTCATGTTAAATAAACTCGTAGAAACATCTCTGCAGTATAAATTTCTAGTGATTATAGCTTTTGGCGTCGTGGCTTTTCTTGGGTGGCGCGCCGTTGTCACCGTTCCTATTGACGCCTTTCCGGACGTCACGCCCGTTCAGGTGAATATCTATACCGAATCACCGGGACTGGCGGCCGAAGACGTGGAGCAATTGCTCACTTTTCCGGTGGAGTCCAGCATGGCGGGGCTGCCGGGTGTGCAGGAAATCCGTTCGGTAAGTCTGTTTGGGCTTTCTTATGTGGCGGTTTATTTTAAAGACGACGTCGATATTTACTTCGCCCGCCGTCTTGTCATGGAGCGGCTGGCGGAAGTGGGCGACCGCATTCCGGAAGGCTATGGGACGCCGGAAATGGGACCCAATGCGTCCGGGTTGGGGCAGGTTTATTGGTACACATTGGAGCGGACTGACGAGAAACTTAATGAGTCTATCACCGATATGGATTTGCGCACTCTGCAAGATTGGAGTGTGCGGCTCATTTTGCGCACCGCGTCCGGCGTGGATGACGTTACGTCTTGGGGCGGACAAGAAAGACAGTTTCAAGTGCAGTTGGAGCCGTTAAAGCTCATAAAATATGAGCTGGGCTTTAAAGACGTTATCGAGTCGATTGAGGCCAACAATCGGCAAGTCGGCGGACAGTATATCGATCAAGGCCCAGAACAATATCTTGTGCGCGGTTTGGGGCTTGTGGAAGGCGAACGCGATATTTCAGATATCGTGATCAAGGTTAAGGATGGCACGCCGGTATATTTGCGCGATGTGGCTAAAATTTCTCAAGCGCCGGCTTTGCGTTTCGGCGCCGTAACCCGGGACGGCAAAGAGGTTGTTCTGGGGATGGCGCTGTCGCGCATCGGTGAAAACGCTCAAAATGTCGTTAATGCGGTGAAAGAAAAATTGGATATAGTTGATCAATCGCTTCCCGATGGCATCACTCTTCGGCCTATTTATGACCGGACCGAACTTGTGGAAAAGGCCGTCGGTACTGCCGAGAGCGCATTGATTGAAGGGTCTATATTGGTCGCTATTGTCCTGTTTCTTTTTCTGGGCGAGTTGCGCTCTGCATTTGTGGTGATTTCCGCTTTGCCGCTGGCCATGCTTATTGCCTTTATTTTTATGGGCGAGGCTGGTCTGTCCGCCAATCTCATGTCGTTGGCCGGACTTGCCATCGGCATCGGCATGATGGTCGACGGCGCCGTGGTGATGGTTGAGAACGCCTTCCGGATCATGGCGGAACGCAAAGCGGAGGGCGGCGAGGTCAATCGCACGGCGGCGGTTCTAACGGCGGCGCGTGAGGTCGCCAATCCCGTTGCGTTTGCCATTCTCATCATTATCGTTGTTTTCTTACCGCTCTTCAGCCTGGAAGGGCTGGAGGGAAAACTGTTCAAGCCCATGGCCTTTGCCATAAGTTTTGCGATGGCCGGATCGCTGCTCTTGACCCTTACAATCATTCCCGTGCTTGCCGCCTTGATATTGAAACCCAAGGAAGAGCGCGATACGTGGCTTGTCCAAAAGATTAAGCGGGGATATTTGCCGCTTCTCGCCTGGGCGCTTGCCAATAAAAAACGCGTTGTTTCCGGTTCCATCGCGCTTCTGGCGGTGAGCCTTGGATTGTTTCCGTTTTTGGGAAAGGAGTTCATGCCGCAGCTTCAGGAAGGCTCCATCATGTGGCGGGTCACATCGATACCCTCGACCTCCCTCGATCACTCGATCAAGATTTCCAAAGACATCGAAAACGCGCTTTCCGATTTCCCGGAAGTGGAAACGACCCTGGCCATGATCGGCCGGGCGGAGAAAGGCGAAACCGCTGACGTGAATTACATGGAAATTTACACGGCGCTAAAGCCTTTGGAAGAATGGACGTCAGACCGATCTATCGGCGAATTGGCCGAGGCTATGCGGGAAATTCTCGAAGAAGTGGCGCCGACGGCGGTGATCGCCTTTACGCAGCCAATCCAAATGCGAGTGGAGGAATTGATTTCGGGGGTGCGCGCGACCCTTGCCATTAAACTTTATGGCGAGGATTTAGGCGAACTCGACCGGCTCAGCCAGCAGATCAAGGATGTTGTCGCCAATGTGCCGGGCGTTGCGGATCTTTCGCTGGAGGCTAATATAGGCAAGCCGCAAGTGCGCATTCAGGTCAATCGCCGCCAGCTTGCCCGGTACGGCATGAACGCTGATGATATATTGACCGTTGTGCGAACGGGCATCGGCAACGAGCCGGTGAGCACATTGATAGACGGCGTGAAGAGATTCGATATAACCGCGCGGCTTCAAGGCAGCGCTAAAGACTCTGTTGAAGCGATTCGCAACATTCCGTTACGCGCCGCCAGCGGCGCCATCATTCCCCTTTCCACGGTTGCGGACGTAACAATTGCCGAGGGTTATTCTTTCGTGCGACGCGAACAATTGCAACGCTATGCAGTTATTCAAATGGATGTGCGGGGCCGGGATGTGGACAGTTTTGTGAACGACGCGAATGGAATGATTAAAGAACAGATTTCATTACCGCCGGGCTATTGGATCGAATGGGGCGGCGCCTTTGAAAATCAGCAGCGCGCGCTCAGCAGACTTTCTTTTATCGTTCCGCTCACGATCGGCTTTATTTTCGTCTTGCTCTACACAGCCTTTAATTCCTTCAAATATGCAGTTCTCATCATCGCAAACGTGCCCTTCGCTACGATCGGTGGCCTTATTGCCCTCTTTATTACCGGTCAGTATCTATCGGTGCCATCCGCCATTGGTTTTATTGCCGTCTTCGGCGTTGCAATGTTGAACGGCATTGTGCTCGTTTCATTCATTAATGAATTGAGAGAGAAAGGCCTGTCTGTTTTTGAGGCCGTTCGCCAAGGGACGGAGCTTCGGTTGCGCCCTGTATTGATGACAGCCAGCGTGGCGATCTTGGGACTTGTCCCGATGCTTATTTCAAGCGGCGTCGGCGCTGAAACCCAGCGTCCGCTGGCCACGGTTGTTGTCGGCGGGTTGATCACCTCAACATTTTTGACGCTTGTTCTCTTGCCGGTTTTGTATGAGTGGATGGAATCCCGGCGATCAGAAATCCCAGATGCATTGGCCGAGAAGGCGCCGCCGCATCCTGCGGAATAGAATTTAGACAAGGGAGTTACGCATGGCTGACTGGAAAGAGATTAAAGCTTTCATTCATAGAAACAGAGTTTCCGATGTCGTTCGCGCTCTAAAGAAAGCGGGCTTCAAGGACCTTTCTGTGATTGACGTGAAGGGAATTCTCAAAGCGCTCGACCGTCAGGAGCAGGAATACTCAATAGAAATCGGTGAAAAAGTTATCACGGAAGTTAAAGTGGAGCTTGTGTGCGAAAACAATCGACTCAATGAAGCGGTAAACATTATCCGCGATAACGCGCAAACCGGCCAGGCTGAATCCGGGTGCATTTATGTGAGTGACATTGACGCCAGAATTCCCATTCACCTTCAATGATGCGTTTTCTTGATCTTTAAATAAATGTTTTCAAAAAAATTCTTGACGGAAGTATAGAAAATAGGGGCGATTCATGACTTTTTCTAATCTCACAATCTTATTTCGCTTGCTTGGTTTGATCAGCGGCCTTGTTATTTCGGGATGCGCATCTGATATACAAAATCCCATTCAAGACAGCGGTATAAAACTTCTCATTTCTGAGAAAAACGCCGACTATATCCGGCATGTGCAAGTCGAGTTGGATGATGAAGGCGCCGCCCTTGTTAAGGGCCATATTCGACGCGGCGTTGTCGGCCATATTCCACATTTATATCAAGGCCATATTGATTTGGCTATCGAAGACAAATCCGGCGCAATTATTGAAACTGGGATGGTGGGGTTAAAAGGAAAACAGGAACACTTTACCTATCGTATGACGTCAAACCCTTCAATGGTTGGAGCTATCAATGTCGGGTATTTTAAAATGCCGCATAGCAGCCACTAAAACCATTTTTCTTAAGCGCAACCCTCATTGATGTTTGTGCGGCATTTCCTTTTTTGTATGCGGGCGCGCGCGCAGGAAAAGCCATTCACCAGTAAAAACGACCACCAGGCCAGAAATGGCGACTGTGATAACGAGCGGGTCCGTTTCCGCTTTAATCGCAACAAATGCGGCAAGCACAACGACATCCAAGATAATGGCCGTAATGAGAATGGACGCTTTTGCTTTCACCTCTTCACGAACATGGCGCAAAATTCCCCAATGTATAAAGATGTCCATGATAAGATAAAATATGGCGCCCAGCGCTGCGATCCGCGTTAAGTCGAAGAACACAGTTAGCGCAATGGCGATCACGACCGTGTAAACGAGAAGGTGATTTCGGAGCGGTCCCGGCATTCCGAAATGCCGGTGCGGGATCAAAGTCATGTCGGTCAACATGGTGAGCATGCGCGACACGGCAAATACGCTTGCGATTAATCCTGAGGCGGTTGCAACAATCGCTAATATGACAGTGAACCATACGCCATATTCGCCTAGCGCCGGGCGCGCCGCTTCCGCCAATGCAAAATCTTTCGCCGCAATGATTTGAGGCAATGTCAGATTGGCTTTGACGGTAAGCGCTACGAGTAGATAGACCACCACGCATATCGCAATGGATATGATGATCGTCCGCCCCACATTTTTATGAGGGTCGACGAGTTCAGATCCACTATTGGTGATTGTCGTAAAACCTTTATAGGCGAGAATCGCCAATGCCGACGCGGCAAGAAACCCGCCTAACGTGCTGCTCGCCGTCTCTAGGCTCGAAGGATTAAGTGTATTTCCGGCGATCCATAGGGTAACAATTGCAAACAGCGCAATCCCTATAATTTTGGCCAGCGCCATGATCAATGAAACAGCGCCAACCCACCGATTGCCTGAAATATTTACCGCAAAAGCGAAAAGAATTAATCCAACGCCTAAAGCGGGAACGAGAACAACGTCCCGCTCAAGGTCAAACAACATGAGGGTGTAAGTGCCGAATGTGCGCGCAACGAGACTCTCGTTAATAACCATGGAAAGCGCCATGAGAAGAGAACACGCGCCGGTGATTGTTCCGCGGCCATAGGATTTATCTAGAATCATCGCTATTCCCC
>JAJFIM010000226.1 GCA_021774995.1 Alphaproteobacteria bacterium
CTGACGGCGCATGCTTACACCGTCACGAAATGGGCGGTGCGCGGCATGACAAAAGCAACCGCCATGGAATTTGCGCCTTTTAATGTCCGCGTGAATTCAATTCATCCCGGCCCGGTGCAAACTTCCATGCTGGGAGGCGATATTGATGATATAGCCGCCTGCGTGCCGATGAAACGCTTGGGGCAGCCAAAGGACATTGCCGGAACGGTGGCGTTCTTATTATCTGATATGTGCCCCTTCATGACCGGCTCTGATATCGCCATAGACGGCGCCGCTACGGTGTAAAGTAGCATTACAGCTCATTATTCGGTAGCATAGGCGGCGACACGTGCCCGCATCGCAACAAATGCAACCGGATAAAGCGCCGATCCCTCATGAGAAGACTTCACAAAGACCTGATATTCTTTGTCGCCCTCACGCTGGTTGCGATTATCATCCAGACCAGCGCCCAGGCGGAAGAAGAACACGCGGCGCTCGCCATCAAACCGCCCCTTGTCCTTGTGATGCTGGGAGACAGTCTGACGGCGGGTTTTGGCCTTGCGCCGGAAGAAGCCTTGCCGGTGCGCCTCGAACAGGCGCTGCAAGCTCAAGGCTATGACATTGAGATTCGTAATGCAGGCTTGTCGGGCGACACAACGGCGGGGGGCGCCGAGCGGATCGACTGGTCGGTGGGGCCTGATGTGGACGCGGTGCTGGTGGGGCTGGGCGCGAATGATCTCCTGCGCGCCATTGCGCCGGAAGAAACGGAACAAAACCTCGAGTCCATCATCCGCCAACTTCAGGCGCATGGCGTCACAATTTTGATGGCCGGCATGGTGGCGCTTCCCAATTATGGCGCGGACTATGTTGAAGACTTCAACGCCATTTATCCTCGTCTTTCCGCCCGTTATGACATTCCGCTTTTTCCTTTCTTGTTGGACGGGGTCGCCACACAACCGGATCTTCTCCAGGAGGACGGCCTGCATCCCAATGAGGCGGGCGTGAGCGTGATCGTACGCGCTTTAAGCCCCTTCATTTCTCATGCTTTGTTTCAGCAAAAAACCCCCGCTCCCCCTGCGCCGCAGTGATCTCATGGCCCGTCTATTTATTGGCGTCGACATCCCCTCCAACATTGCTTCGGCGCTCCGCCCCCTGCAAGCGGGTGTGAGAGGCGCGAAATGGCGCACTGAGGAAAACTGTCATCTTACCTTACGCTTTATCGGCGAGATCAACAGTTCATTGGAACGCGACATCGATATTGCGCTGGGGCAAATCAGCGCGCCGGCTTTCACGCTCCGCCTCAAAGGCGTTGGCGTTTTTGGAAAGCGGCGCCCGCGCTCCTTGTGGGCGGGCATTGAGGGTGAGGGCGCACTTATGCGCCTCGCCGCAAAAATAGAAACCACCCTTCAGAAAATCGGCATCGAACCGGAGAGGCGCAAATACAGCCCCCATGTGACTTTGACTTACTTAAGCGGCGCCAGGCCCGCTATGGTCAATGATTACTTGGCCGCCCACACCGGCTTTCAAAGCGCGGCTTTTGATGTCACTGAATTCATCTTGTATGAAAGCTTTACGGGCAAAGGCGCAAGCCACTACGTCAAACGGTGGACGTATGATCTCATTGAGCATGCGCATATAGCGGAATGAAAGGGCGCTCATGAATCAGTATCGCCGCATAGTCATTCTCACCGGGGCGGGCGTGTCGGCGGAATCGGGCCTGGGCACTTTTCGCGACAAAAACGGCCTGTGGACAAAATATGATTTGCGCGAAGTGGCAACCCCCGAAGGCTTTGCCGCGAACCCGCACAAGGTTCATGAATTCTATAACGCGCGGCGGCAAAACCTTAAAAACGCAAAACCCAATGCGGCGCATCTCGCGCTCAGCCGCCTTGAGAAAAAACATCGATCAGAGGTTCTTCTGGTAACTCAGAACGTTGACAATTTGCATGAACAGGCGGGAAGTGGAAACCTTATTCACATGCATGGCGAGTTGGCGAAAATCCGCTGCCAACAATGTGATCATGTGTCGGAGTGGACAAATGACTTATCTGTCGGCACGCCATGCCTCGCCTGCGCGGAGACAGGGACCATGCGCCCTCACATAGTTTGGTTCGGTGAAACGCCATTTGACATGAACGCAATCTATGAGGCTTTGTCCCTCTGCAATCTTTTCGTCTCCATCGGCACCAGCGGGTCCGTCTATCCGGCATCCGGTTTTGTCGACGAAGCCTTGCGGGCGGACGCCCACACGGTGGAGCTCAATCTGGAGCCCTCAGAGGGACAAAGCCTCTTTGCCGAGCGCCATTACGGTCCCGCCACCAAAATTGTCCCTGACTATGTGGCGCGCTTACTGGAAATCTGAAGAAAAATGGAGATTGCCATGGTCGAAAGATTGACGCCGGAAACCCGGCAGAGCGCCTTAACCGAACTTGACGGCTGGGAAAATGTTCAAACCCGTGACGCCATTGCCAAAACTTTTCGTTTTAAAGATTTCAACAGCGCTTTTGCGTGGATGACCCGCATCGCGCTGAAAGCAGAGGAGATGAATCACCACCCTGAATGGACCAATGTGTATAACCGCGTGGATGTCATCCTCACCACGCATGATGCGGGCGGCGTGACCTCCCTTGATACGGAAATGGCCCGCCATATGGATGCGCAAACGAACCGATAAAGTAAGAAGTTTGCCGCGATCCCGCCACATTTGGCCATCAAGGTTAGTCCAATACGCATTTTGCCTAGGAAAACCATGACCAACAGCTCAGCCAACGCCAATTTACCGTCTCTCATTCACGCCAATGAACGCGTTGTCGCGCGCGGTTTCTGGCGAAAAATGCGCCGCGTGGTGCGCGTCATTCCTTTTGCTGAAGACCTTGTCGCGGCTTACTTTTGCGCCATTGACGACAAGACACCCACACGCGTGCGCGCCATTTTGATCGGCGCTTTGGCGTATTTTGTGATACCCACAGACGCCATTCCCGACTTTATCGCCGGGCTCGGGTTTACGGATGACGCGACAGTGATCGCCACCGCGATTGGAATCGTCAGTGGGCATATCAAACACCGTCACCACGCACAGGCGCGCGGCGCCCTGGATCTGCCCCCGCTTCCGGCCAAGCAGGCCGAGTGACGGCTTCGCTTTTTGAGAGTCTCACTTATTGTCCGTTTGGTCTTCCGGTTTTTGAGGTGGCAGTCCTGTTTCAGCTACTGCGATCGGCGGTGGCGGTATGTCCACTTTTCCCAATTTCGCCTCGCGCCGCGTGATATAAAGCGTTGAGCCAATGATCACCGCTGACCCGGAGAGCGTCCAGACATCGGGCAGATTGGCGAAAAAGAAAAACCCCGCGATCGATGCAAATAAAAGCCTTGTATAATCTATCGGCGCCAGGGATGTTGCCTCGCCGATGGCAAAGGCGCGGATAAAACAGCCCTGCGCCGCCACCGCGATGCCGCCCATGGCGATCAGCCAGAACCATTGTTCGGGCGTCGGCATCCGCCATGCCAGCGCGGCAGGCACAAAAAGAAGCAATGTGCTGACAACCCCGGAATAAAACAAAAGCGTGGCGGGACGGTCAGTGCGCGACAAGATATTGACGCAGATGGCGGCAATCGCCACACACAAAGCCGCCAGAAGAGCCGCCAGCGCCGCCACATCCACACTCACCGTCGGACGCAGCACGATCAGCACGCCCAAGAATCCCGCCAGCGTGGCCGCGGTGCGCCGCCAGCCTACCCGTTCGCTCAAAAATATAATTGCGAGAGGCGCCAGAAAGAGCGAGCGCGAGAAGCTGAGCGCGGTCGCATTGGCCAGCGGTAAATGAATGACCGCATAAAAATTAGCGCCGATGGCAATGGCCGCCGCCACCGCGCGCACCATTTGCAAGAGCGGTTGCCTGGTCTTCAATGAGCCGATGCCCGCCCGGACGAGAAAAGGGAGCGTGAACATCAACCCCGCCGCGGCCCGGAAAAGCGCCACCTGAAAGCCGTCAAGCTCCGCCCCCAGCCGCTTGATGAGCACCGCGCTGAAAGTGAACAGCACCGCCGAGAGCAGCAGCCAGCCCGCCCCTTGCAAATTGGGGGGCAAGCGCACAAAAGCCGCCGCCCACCGGGCGCGCCGCTCAGACAGATCTTTCATAACCCCGGCGGGCATAGGCGTGTTCCTTAACTTTGACCCCGTCAGATCAAATAGATAGACTGAATGTTTCCGGCGTTTTTGAGGTATGGAGGATCAAACCCATGCGCATCAGGCGAAGAGACAGTGTGGCATTCCGGGCTCAGGCCGTCGGCCTTAGCTTTATCTGGTGCTTCAGCCTCGCGCAAGACGCGATGGCGGGCGCATTATCGTCCTGCGAAATGAACGGCGTCAATCTGTGGGGAGAGGCGCAAGTGGTGGACAGCTTTCCCGATTTCAAAGTGCAGGTGGTGGACAGCTTCCCCGATCTCAAAGTGCAGCGCGTAGACAGCTTCCCTGATTCATGCGGCCAGTGGAAAATCGTATCCGGCTCCGGCGACATCAAAATCCAGTATGTCGACAGCTTCCCCGACTTCACCATCCAATTCGTCGACAGCTTCCCGGGATTGCCTTAGGGGCAAACTGCTACAAGCTATTCTTTCATTCTCAATCCAGGAGACTAGTAATGAAAGCATTCAGAATATTTCTTCTAGGCTTAACTCTTCTAGTCGCATCTTGCGTAACGACTTACGAACCTAATGTCGAAAATTTTTCCAAACCAATCGTTACGCTATATGGAAAATCCTATAGCATTGATAACCTTGTATCTGTAGCCAATCCTCCATCAAATATACGCGAAGGAAATTTTTGGGAAGCAAAAAAATTATGGGCCGCCAGCGAAAAACTAGTAGCTGTCACCATGGAAGAATCATTTCGCCGTGAGGTTTTCGACTGCGACTTGTCTGTTGCGGAAGGAGAGATTAGAGAATTTTTGAGTTGGTGGCGCGCGGCATATGCGCCGGCACTGAATAGTTTCTTTTCCGATATGAAACTTTTCGACGAAGAAGAGATAACTTCCTATGCAAAATCTAAGAAAATTAGGAGGGACGAACGCGGAATAAGTTATGATAATGTATACATACGCTCATTTGCAAAACGGCGCATTTTGGAACATAAACGGGATTTGTGCCTGTTCAAAAAATATCCGGGTGGGCGGCTTCTGGTATTTTTTCCGCAAACGCCCTACCTAACCTCAAGAGAGACTCACTACAACGTTTTGAATATTGAGCCTGGGTGGCGATATGAACGGCTTTTGGATGTGAAATCAGTCAAGCTTTTCGACGGATATTTATTGCCAACAGGTGCGCGCGCAATCATCCCGGTCGACGCTTACATGGCGCATTTTCGATATCTCACTGGCAAGGGAGTCCTTACTTTTCTTGACTCTAATACCCAAAATGTTTTTCTGGACGGATTGGATGCAAAAGAGTCGGAAGACGTTCCCATGGAACAGGCAAAAAAGGACTTTTCCGATCCTTATTGGCGTTCCGGTTAACGGATCGAATTGAGTGAAGTAACTTCTCAGATTGTATTTTTCCCTTGCCGTCGCGCCAGCAGGCGCAGTCGCAGGGCATTCAACTTGATAAAGCCTTCCGCGTCTTTTTGGTCGTAAACGCTGTCTTTCTCAAACGTGGCGATTTCCTCCGAGTAGAGAGAAAAAGGCGAGGAGCGGCCGATGACGCTGGCTGTGCCTTTATAGAGCTTGAGGCGCACTGCGCCCGTCACAAATTCCTGCGACGCGTCGATGGCGGCTTGCAGCATGTCGCGCTCCGGTGAGAACCAGAAGCCGTTATAGATGAGTTCCGCATAGCGCGGCATCAGCTCGTCCTTGAGGTGCGCCGCGCCCTTGTCGAGCGTCGCCTCTTCTATGCCGCGGTGAGCGGCGAGCAGAATCGCGCCGCCGGGGGTCTCGTAAATGCCGCGCGATTTCATGCCGACAAATCGGTTCTCCAGCAGATCCAGCCGGCCGATGCCGTTGTCCCGGCCATAATCGTTGAGCGTAGTAAGAAGCGCGGCGGGAGAGAGCGCCTTGCCATTGACGGATGCGGCGTCGCCTTTTTCAAAACCGATCTCAATGATTGTCGGCGTATCGGGCGCGTCTTCGGGGCTGACCGTGCGCTGGTACACATGTTCGGGC
>JAJFIM010000227.1 GCA_021774995.1 Alphaproteobacteria bacterium
CTGAAGACAACAGATATTATCAGGCGGATTACTACCTGACGACACCTCTGGCCCTCAGTCCGGGCGCACAAATTCAGACCACAAACCGCCTTTTCGCCGGCGCCAAGAAAAAAGCCATTATTGACAAATACGTAGAAAAACTGGGCATCGCCCGTTTTGATCTGGCGATTGATTGGGGGTGGCTCTTTTTTCTCACCAAGCCTTTCTTCAGCATGCTTCATTGGGTGGGCAATCTTGTCGGTAATTTCGGGATTGCGATCCTTATTGTTACGGTCTTTATCAAGCTCGCCTTTTTCCCTCTGGCGAATAAGTCGTATACCGCCATGAGCAAGATGAAAAAACTGCAGCCGGAGATGACCAAGATCCGCGAGCGCTTCGCCGAAGACAAAGTGCGCCAACAACAGGAAATGATGGAGCTTTACAAGAGAGAAAAGGTCAACCCCATGGCCGGCTGCCTGCCGGTGATCATTCAAATTCCAGTTTTCTTTGCGCTTTATAAGGTTCTTTTTGTGACCATCGAAATGCGTCAGGCGCCTTTTTATGGCTGGATTAAAGACCTGTCCGCGCCCGATCCAACCAGTATATTCAATCTATTCGGCCTCATCCCCTGGGATCCTCCGACGGCCCTCATGATAGGCATCTGGCCTTTAATCATGGGACTGACCATGTTTATTCAGCAAAAGCTGAATCCGGCGCCGGCGGATCCTGTTCAGGAGAAAATATTTCTCTTCATGCCCGTTTTCTTTACGTATCTATTAGCGAGTTTCCCGGCTGGGTTGGTGATATATTGGGCTTGGAATAATACCCTGTCCGTCCTTCAGCAATATGTCATAATGCGGCGTATGGGCGTTGAGGTGAATCTTGGTCAGCGGTTGATTCCAGAGAAAGTGAAGGCTCTTTTCAGGAAAAATAGCGGCGGAGCGGCGGGCGACGCCTCCGATAATAAATAATACCGGCTCCGTCCGAAACGGTTCTTTAGAGCGTAAAGGTTATGTTTCATGAGCTCTGAAAAACGTGAAGCAGCGGAACTAGAAGCTGGGCGGTTATTGTTCACGCAACAATGCACTTTCCTGCTGGGGGCGCCGAATATGGCGGCCCTGCCACCGCCAAACCTTCCGGAAGTGGCCTTTGCGGGACGATCCAATGTCGGGAAATCGAGCCTGATAAACGCCCTCACCCACCGAAAATCCCTCGCACGCACGTCGAATACGCCTGGTCGGACTCAAGAGATGAATTTTTTCGATTTAGGCGAGCGTCTCTGCCTTGTTGATTTGCCTGGATATGGCTATGCGCGCGTATCCCGCTCCCAGGTAAAGCGGTGGACAAATTTGGTGATGGAGTATTTACAAGGACGCTCACCCTTACAGCGTGTATGCCTGCTGATCGATGCCCGCCGCGGCGTCATGGACTCCGACGAAGACGTGATGAAAACCCTCGACGAAGCAGCCGTTTCTTATCAGATTATTGTCACCAAATGGGATAAAGTAAAACAAGGCAATCGTGAAACGGTGCGATCAGAAATCCAGCGCAAAGCGGCCCCCCATGTGGCGGCCCATCCGCAACAAATCTGGACATCCAGCATCACAGGAGAAGGCTTGCCGGAATTGCGCGCCGCATTGCATGCGTTGGCGAGAGAGGCCTCATGAGTTATAACCCGGCTCCATGCGTAACCGCCCCTAGAGTGAGGTCTCCCGGCGGGATTTTTAAGCTTAAGGACCTTCCATGAGCCCTCATGATCAAGATAAACCCTCGGCGCCTGGCGCTGACTTCCATAAGGGAATGGATACGGCCCGCACTCTATCAGAAGCGCTCCCCTTTATCCGGCGCTATGCCGGCGAGACTGTGACCATTAAATATGGCGGGCACGCCATGGGCGATAAGACGCTGGGAACCAGTTTCGCGTACGATATCGTTTTGATAAAACAATTGGGGGTCAATCCCGTTATCGTGCATGGCGGCGGACCGCAGATCGGGGAAATGCTTCAGCGCCTGGCCATTAAAAGCTCCTTTATTGACGGTTTACGCGTAACGGACGCCGAGACGGTAGAGGTTGTGGAAATGGTCTTGGCCGGGTCCATAAACAAGCAGATCGCCGGGCGCATTAACCGGGCTGGAGGCCGGGCTGTCGGCCTTTCGGGCAAAGATGGTGACCTGATCATCGCCCAAAAGCTTCATCGCACACAGCGCGATCCAGGATCAAATATCGAAAAAATCCTGGACCTCGGCTTTGTCGGCGAACCTAAGCACATTAATCCGGAGGTGCTGGAATCCATCCTGGAATCCGACCTCATTCCGGTCATCGCCCCTCTTGGCGCTTCTTTGCAAGGCGAAACCTATAATATTAATGCCGACACGGCGGCCGGAGCGATCGCCGCATCCATGATCGCCAAGCGCTTTATCCTGCTCACCGATGTGCCGGGCGTGCTGGACGCCGAGGGTGAGTTGCTGACGGGGTTGACTATAGAACACGCACAAAACCTGATAAAAGACGGTACAATCTCCAAAGGGATGATACCTAAGGTTGAGACATGCATTCATGCTCTCCAAGGCGGCGTCGAAGCGGCGGTCATCCTCGATGGCAGGGTCCCGCACGCCTTGCTGTGGGAATTGTTTACTGATCATGGCGTCGGTA
>JAJFIM010000228.1 GCA_021774995.1 Alphaproteobacteria bacterium
AGGTCCGTGTCGCTAACGCCAAAAAGAAGTATGCGCAGGGCTTGTTCGTATTTTTCTTGCGCCATCAGACAGAGTATTTTTTTCCGTCTTATTTTTTGATTTTCCTTCCCGAATCTATTTTGTAAATTTTCAATGTCTTGCAGGCCTTCGTCAGGCGCTCCCATAGCCAAATGAATATCAACCAGAACAAGCCCTGATTCAATTGTCCCGTGATGGCGCAACCATCGGTCAAATGTGCGCCGCGCCTGTGTATATTCGTTTTTCGCCAATAAAAATGTGATGTAGCGCGTCGCGAGGCCCGGCGCCGGTTCGCTATCTCCGAGGATGAGGGACCAAAGCATATCCGCTTCCAGCCATTCACGCCGATGCTGAGCCACTTGCGCCAAGCCTAAGAGGGGACCGCTGGCGCCCGGTGATTGTTTTGATAAACCCGCATAGTGCGCCTTCGCTTTATCAATTTCCCCCATTTGAAAATAGCAATGCGCAATTTGAAGAGAAGCGCTTATCGACTCTGCATCACTTTTTACAGCTTCCTTCCAAAGGACGAGAGCTTCCTCCCATCTTTGAACAGACGCCTTTTGCATCGCCTTTTGGGCGGCGCCCTCGCGCGCGTCCCCCACACACCCATCAGAAGAAGGGCTTATATTGAGTGATGACAGCCGTTTTAAAGATCGCTGAATGATTTCTTTCAGCACGCCCTACCCCTTCATCTTCCGCAAGTATTCTTTAATTGTGCGATCTTCTTTCAGAATGTCTTTGCCGCGGAGCTCATCCATTTTATCATCATGCAGAATCATTGACTCATATTCTTCATGCAATTTGCCTTGTTTATAAAGCGAATACCAGCGCCGGGCATGCCAACCGGTCCCTTTGTCGAAACGCTCATTAGAGGTCAGTCCCTCGCCTTGATTGACGACTTTTCTTTCAAATTGGGCATAGTCTCGAAGTGGAAAATGATAAATCTCAATGCTCGGGCTGATAACGGGTTCGCCTCCCCCATGATCGACGGAATGGTTGCCCATGCCCACGGCAACCAAGCCTTCCAGCATACACATAATTTTCGATGGCATGCTGCGCAGCATTATTTCAAAATCCAATTCTTGCGCGGGGTCAGGCGCATTTTTGTGGAATCCTAACGGCCGTGCGACTTTTATGACATTATCGGAAAAATGATAGTCAAGCGACTGCAAATCCTGAATTCGCGGCAGCATATTAAAGCGCGGACAAAGAAATACTTTCGGTGTTGAGGAGAGTGAAGAATAATTGCTGAGAAAATCTGATTTGAGATCCCCTACTCCACTATACCAGAATTCGTCAGCATCCGCAGCAATCATGCAATCGGCGCGGCCTGAATCATGCACCATAAAGGCCATTTTTGTAACCCAGAGATCCTGGTCAAACATCCGTGACGGTTCGTCCAGAATTTCAAGGTCGAATTCTCCTCGAAGCGATTCAAGCTTTTCCCGCGTCCCGTCCGTCGATCCATTGTCCATAACGACAAAATAGTCGACGCCCTGATTTCGATGAAAACGGATATTTTCTTCTATTACGTCCACTTCATCGCGCACTAAAAGTGACATCGCCAAGCGTAGCATCAGTTTGGTCCTAATGTCTTGCCGTGAGAAAGGCCTGGCATGCGGAAAACGCTGTAGCGAGGGTTTTGAAACAGCGCCTTGCCCCATGCGGCGGGATTATCAGTTTTAGTAGGCGCAACAAAATAGTCAACGCTATATTGACGCGCAATATCTGATAATATCGCTGTATCTTTTTGGGCGTAAAATCTCGTTACTATTTTCATGCGTGCATACCATTCCAGTATTTCATCAGGCTTATGCGGCAAGCCGCGCCAGTCGACGACAATGGCGCGCTCCCCAAACAAACGAAACCCTTCCAGCTTTCTCTCCACTGGCGGTATAAGGAATATGGATTGTGGATCCGTCTCCCGCACCCAGTCAAATAGCTCCTGCTCCTGCTTCAAGTAACACCGTGGACAAACCACATTGTAGAGAGGCGGCCGTATTTCATCGGTAAAGCTGATTACGGATATAACCGCAAGTCCAATAGTCAAAATCAGTTTGGACTTTAGTTTTTCTGGAAGCGCAATGGAAACATTTCGAAACCTAACTAACAACCAAGTGATTGCGGAAATTCCTATAACGCCCAAAAGAATAAACCCGTCAAGGCTCGGCAACGGGTCGTCCACCGCCAAAAAGTACGAGACGACCATTATCGCGCCCAGCCCGCTGATGGCCAGGCGCGGAAGACTTCTTAGAGTGCTCGGAATATTGGCGGGGTTTGCAAAAAATTGCACTGCGAGACTGGCAATAATGATTTGCGCAAACATCAACGCGAACGGCGCCAATCTCAATGTTTGCAGCCGTCCAACAGGGTCAATAAAAACCACGGTGGTCAACAGCGCCGCTCCGCCAATGACGACAAGAAAACTCACATAAATTGCGATGAAAGCAGTTCTCAGCGGCGCTTCACGCACGGCGGATTTCAGATGAGGCAACGCCATCAAATTCCACCCAATAAAGGGAATGAAGGACCAGAGGAATGTCCGGGGTCTAAAATGAAAAGGGAGAGAATCCATAAAAATGCGGCCAGCTTCCTGTTTCTCAACCGGGGGAAGGTTTGACCCCATCATCACAGTGTAAATAGTGGGTATTTCAATGCTGAGAACAACAAGGCTAAGCGCTAACTGATTTAACAGTCGCATGAACAATCCATCGCGTCCAAGCGCCAGATGCGCCAGCGCGAAAAGCGGAAATCCAAGAATAAGGTAATTCGTGTGCATGAATCCGGCAAAAGCCAGGAAAATTCCGGATACAAAAAAGCGCCTCTTCATAAAAAACAGGATAGCGCCGCCATATCCCAAAGTCGCGAGTGTGGAAGGTTGCAGCGAGGGCGAAAAGAAAAAACTGACCGCAATGCTTTGTGTGTGTATGAGGCCAATGAAGAGGAGAATAAAGAAAAGCCATATTTGCAGCGCTCTGTCCTGATCCAATAAACGCACCAATGCATAAACCAGCGTCAACGTCGCCGCGATGACGAGGACATTCCCGATCGCCAAGGCCCAGGGAAGAACGCCCAGCACCGCAAACCCCGCAACCACCCAAGAAAACCGGTCATGAAAATGCGTCGTCTCAACCGTCCACCAGTCGAATTGCAAAAAATCGGGGTTGAGAAGTCTTAATCCTGGAATGATGTATTGGGGGTGATTGCTCCAGGGGTCGCCATATGACAATCCATATGACAATCCAGCGAGCAAGCCTACCAAGACCACAAGCCCAAGCTCGCCCCTCCCCGGCCGCGGGCGGCTGAGCGGCATATTGATGTCAGCCAGTGGCGTCATAGACTTTTCTCGTCCCCCGGTCATTAGATCCGCCTTATAGCGAATCTAAAGGGGCGGCGCACGCCATAATCCAGACAGTAAATACCGCGATCATATGAAGGCCGGGAATAGTCGTTTTACCCTTGCGGGCAGAGGTCGGCTGGAGATCCAAAATAGACCAGCGCCTGCAGATGCGCCGCTGAACACAAATTGTTCTGAAGGATTTGAGTCGCCGTTAAGTCCGCCGAACCTTCAGGCGCCATCATCATGAAGAGCCTCTCAAAAGCACTGAGTTCAGGTCCGCGCCGCCTAACTAACTGATAATTGTCTTCGACGCCCGCCAGTTTAGCCAATTCGGTTATGGCGGCGTCCCAGGTGCGCGTTCCGTCGATCAGGCCATAAGCCAGAGCCTGGCCATTGCCAAACACCTGCGCTCCCATTTCATCCACAATTGTCGTCTCGGAGATGCCGCGCGTCGCGGCGACATGCGTGACAAACTGATTGTAAAGCGCATCGACGCTGGCTTGCCATGTCGCCAATTCCTCCTCGCTCGGGCGCCGGTAAGGATTGCCGAAATCCTTACCCCGGCCCGCCGAAATAACCGTCTGCTCAATACCCTTGCCGGTCGTGATTCCGCCCCCGAATATCCCGCCGTCAATGGCCAGTGGCCCATCAAAGTAATAAAATTCGCCGCCAATGACGCCAATGCTGCCGATCAGAGAGCCGCCATCTGCGTAAATCGAATCGGCCCCCACCATAGCCATCACGCCGCCGGAAGCCGCCATCCCCTCGATATAGACCAGTACGGGGTTGCCTGTTTC
>JAJFIM010000229.1 GCA_021774995.1 Alphaproteobacteria bacterium
AAGGAGCGCTGGGCGCGGCGTTTCTTCTTTTCATCATCACAACGTCCAATCCTTATCTAACGGTTTTCCCGGCGCCGGCCGATGGCAACGGTTTGAACCCGCTGCTCCAGGACCCCGGCTTGGCGTTTCATCCTCCTTTTCTTTACCTCGGCTATGTTGGGTTTTCGGTGACGTTTGCTTTTGCCGTTGCAGCGCTCCTTGAGGGTCAGGTGAATGCGTCATGGGCGCGCTGGGTTCGCCCGTGGACGCTGGGCGCTTGGTCAGCGTTGACTGTGGGCATAGCTCTGGGGTCCTACTGGGCTTATTACGAGCTGGGTTGGGGCGGCTGGTGGTTTTGGGACCCCGTAGAAAACGCCTCTCTCATGCCCTGGCTTGCGGGGACGGCGCTTCTTCATTCCGCCGTTGTGACGGAAAAAAGAGGCGTTCTGAAGAGTTGGTCGATTCTGCTGGCCATTCTTGCGTTTTCGCTCAGCCTGCTGGGGACGTTTCTCGTGCGCTCAGGCGTGTTGACGTCCGTTCACGCCTTTGCGGTCGATCCGGAACGGGGCATTTTTGTGCTTCTGATCCTGGCAATTTTTATTGGAGGGTCATTGACGCTCTATGCCCTGCGCGCGCCCATGCTTAAAACCGATAGTTTTTTCGCGCCCATCAGCCGCGAAGGAGGCCTTGTCCTCAACAATCTTTTACTGACGGTGGCGACGGCAACAGTTTTTATCGGGACGCTCTATCCTTTGGTGCTGGAAGGCGTCGGCGGCGGCGCGATTACGGTCGGTCCGCCCTTCTTCAACTTGACCTTCGGCCCGCTCATGGCGGCGTTGCTGCTGCTTATTCCTTTTGGTCCTATGATGGCCTGGAAGCGCGCCGATCTCTTTGGCGCCGCGCAGCGTTTATGGTGGGCGGGCCTGCTTGCCGCCGTCAGTATCTTAACGGTCCTTACCATTGTAAATGACGGGCCTTATTTAGCGGCGCTGGGGATTGGTCTTGGCGTATGGTTGATCGGCGGCGCGGTGGCTGAATGGGCGGGCCGTATCAAGCTTTTTTCTGAATCATATTCCCGGGTTTTGAACCGGGCTAGAAATCTGCCGCGCTCAACGTATGGCATGCTGCTTGCCCACGCGGGCATGGGCGTGTTGGTGTTGGGGATCACCGGCATATCCGCGTGGAAGGTGGAACGGATCGCCGCCCTTAACCCTGGTCAGTCCATGGCGGCCGCGGGGTATGATTTTCAACTTGAGGGCGTGACCCAAATTCAAGGACCTAATTATTGGGCGGACCGCGCCGTCATTCATGTGACGCGGGATCGAAAACCCGTGGTGACGCTTTACCCCGAAAAACGCTCATACCCGGTTGCGGGCATGGCGACAACGGAAGCGGCTATCCATACGCTCTTGATTTCCGATATTTATGTCGTTCTGGGCGACCGTCAGGGGGCGCAGGAAAATGGCGCGTGGGCTGTGCGCGTGTACCGCAACCCTCTGGTGAATTTCATCTGGTTCGGTTCCTTGATCATGGCCGCCGGGGGATTGGTCTCGCTTTCCGATCGACGCTTGCGCGTTGGGCTGCCGGCAAAACGGCGCGCCGCGCCTCTGTCTCCCGCCCCTGCAGAATGACCGGGCCGATGCGTATTTTTCTTACGACCCTTCTTATCGCCTGTGGAATATTCTCCACTGTGGCCGTGGCGGTTCAGCCCGATGAGATGCTTGATAATCCTGTTTTGGAAATGCGCGCCCGAGCGATCAGCCAGGGCTTGCGGTGCCTGGTTTGTCAGAATGAAAGTATTGACGATTCAAACGCCGGCCTTGCGCGGGATTTGAGGTTGCTTGTGCGGGAGCGTTTGATGCAAGGCGACACGGATGATCAGGTTGTGGCTTTCATTGTTGCGCGCTATGGCGATTTTGTGTTGTTGCGCCCTCCTGTGCAGGTCAACACCATCGTATTGTGGTTTGGTCCGCTTCTCGTGCTCTGTATAGGGGGAGTCAGCATTTTTGTCTTTTTGCGAAAGGCCAAACAAAAAACAGCCGCCTTTGCCGCTGATCTCACTCAGGAAGAGCGCGCCAAGGTAAAAAATATTGTGGAACAAACGGATTAACTCTTTCGAAATTTAATATTTGCCGGAGCTCATGCGCGCCATGTCGACACGATCCATCATTCTTTTTATTATACTGTTGGGCGTTATGACGGGCGCTTTGTTGACCTGGGTTGATGTCCCCGACCGTATTACCATTACGGTTCAATCTGCTGGGCGGGTTCTCATCGCGGGGGAGGAGATGAGCCCCGATGAGATGGAATCACTCATTCTTGGCTATGTCGAGGATGATGATCAGGTGGAAATTGTAATATTGGCGGGCGAGTCTGTTCAGGCTGGAGAAGTTTTGATGGTCATGGACTCGGCGCGCAAGGCCGGGGCCATCAATATCGAAATTGTGACAGACGCCTCACTTCTTCTCAACACTCCGTGACGCATGCGCTCTTCTCCCGATAAGGTCATTCCTTCTTCTCCCGGTTAGGTTATGCTCTCTTTTGCTAAGTAACATGCGCGAAAAGGAGACGGGTTTGGCGGATTCTCACAAAGTGACATTTCAGGGAAGTCAGGGCGATATGTTGGCGGCGCGCCTTGATACGCCTATTGGGCCGCCGCGCGGGTATGCCCTCTTTGCGCATTGCTTTTCCTGTTCAAAGGATGTTTATGCGGCGGCGCGGATTTCAAAAGCGCTCACGCGGCATGGCTGGAGCGTGTTGCGTTTTGACTTCACCGGCCTCGGGGCTTCGGAGGGCGATTTTGCCAACACAAATTTTTCTTCCAATGTTGAGGATCTGGTGGCGGCGGCTGATTTTTTGCGCCGGGATTACCAAGCGCCCCTAATGTTGATAGGCCATAGTCTTGGCGGCGCGGCTGTGCTGATGGCGGCGTTGCAAATATCTGAGGCCGTGGCGGTTGCGACGATTGGCGCGCCATCGGACCCGAACCATGTGGCGCATAATTTTGCTCAACATATTCAAGAAATCGAGCGGGAAGGGGAGGCGCAAGTGACGTTGGGCGGGCGCCCGTTCACAATCAAGAGACAATTTTTGGACGACATTAAGAATCATAATGTGCTGCGGGCCGCGAATATTTTAAAAAAAGCCTTGCTCGTGATGCATGCGCCTCTTGACGATTATGTTGGCGTTGAAAACGCTTCGGAAATTTTCTTAGCGGCCCGTCACCCTAAGAGCTTTATCTCTCTCGACAACGCGGATCACCTTCTCACCCGAAAAAGAGACGCGTTCTATGTAGCAAATCTTTTGAATTGTTGGGTTGACCGTTATTTACCGGAGTCGGAAATGCCCAACGATGCGCCCAATGGGCAAGATGGCGCGGTCATTGTGCGGGAGACTGGGTTGGGTAAATACGGAAATTATGTTGTCGCAGGGGGGCATCTCCAGCACGCCAGCGAACCGGAAAGCGTTGGCGGGGATAATTCGGGGTCAACGCCCTATGATTACTTAACGGCGGCGCTGGGGGCGTGTACGTCCATAACGTTGCGGATGTATGCAGATCTTAAAAAATTACCCCTTAAACGGGTCACGGTGAAGCTTCGGCATGAAAAAAAGCATGCTGAGGATTGCGAAGCGTGTACGGGAAAAGTGGATCATATTTCTCGTGAGATTCAGCTTGAGGGCGATCTTGATGATGAGCAGAAAGTCAGACTGCTGGAGATCGCTGACCGCTGTCCGGTGCATAAAACTCTGAACGCGCCCGTGATTATCACAACGGCTCTGGCTGAATGATTTTGATTCATGAAGTCTGCATAATCTCCGAATCGCATTGTTCGAAAAAGAATCACTTCTGCGCATTTTCTCGATAAACCCCATATTTTTACCCGCGTTGAAGCGATTTGAAGTGTGTATATTTTGGATTTATGAAGCGGCTCATGGATCGCGTGTATTCAGCGCCATCTAAACCCGCTCACCGATACGCGTGTTGCATCAGGTCGCGCGCTTCGTCAAAACAAAGCGTGCTCCGTCAACATGGCGCAGCGAGGAAGAATAAATAAAAATCACAATACGTAATGTTTATCAGTGGTTTATGCTCTGGCGTTACCTGATGTGACGCCCTGGTGGGGGCTTGTCAGGTCGGAAATCAGTGCAAATTTCAGTGGAAAAATTTGCTGAAGTTAAGCCGTCGCTCGTGGATCGCGAAGCCAGTTGGTAGGTAAAACTAGAGCTTTATCAAATTTGTTTCTCTAGACCCCTTTTATTTGTTGGCCTTTGTGAGAATCTATTGTTATAGATTCGTCATCGAGGCCATTAAGGAAAAGGGAAATGCTATGAGCAAAGCCGAATTTATCGAACGCGTTGCCAAAAAAGGCAAGATGAATAAAGCAGAAGCCAAACGGACAGTGGATCTGGTTTTTGGCGAAATTGAAGCTGGTTTGAAATCTGCTAAAAAAACAGGCAGATACACCATTGGGACGCTCGGAACATTTGCTGTTTCCAAACGCTCCGCGCGTATGGGCAGAAACCCGCGCACCGGCGAAGCCATTAAGATTAAAGCGTCTAAATCATTGCGCTTTAAGCCTTCCATGAGCTTGAAAAAGGCGGCTGGTTGCTAATTCTAGCTGCACGAGTTGATTTAAGGGGGCCCGAAGCTATCGCGACGGGCCCCTTTTTTCTCACGCGCAGTCTTGTCCACTCATTTGAGAAAGACTGAGGTGATGGCTAATAAATCCAAAGATAGCCACGCCTCATCGATTAAAGAACCACTCCTATCGCGTTTGAAGACCCCGCCCCCGGTATACGATCCTGAGCGGGCGCGCAGAACATTTGAAGATTTAGAAAAGCTTGTCGCGCATTTTGATGAGGGCCCGCGCGATA
>JAJFIM010000230.1 GCA_021774995.1 Alphaproteobacteria bacterium
ACAGACACCAGCAATCTGTGCCGAATCATCCAACAGACCCAGCCCGATGAGATTTATAATCTTGGCGCGCAAAGCCATGTGGCGGTGTCTTTCGACTCGCCTGAATACACGGCAAACACCGATGCGATGGGAACGCTGAGACTGCTAGAGGCCATCAGGATTCTCAACCTTCAGGATAAAGTGCGCTTTTACCAAGCCTCGACATCCGAGCTTTATGGTAAAACGCAAGAAACGCCTCAGAGCGAAACAACGCCCTTTTATCCGCGCTCCCCTTACGGGGTTGCCAAGCTCTACGCCTATTGGATTACCGTGAATTACCGGGAAGCGTATGGCCTGTTTGCGTGCAACGGCATTTTATTCAATCACGAATCTCCTTTGCGCGGCGAGACGTTTGTCACGCGCAAAATCACGCGCGGTTTGGCGCGCATGGCAGTCGGTTTGCAAGATTGTTTGTGGCTTGGCAATTTGAACGCGCGCCGCGATTGGGGGCACGCGCGCGATTACGCCGAGATGCAATGGCTGATGCTGCAACAAGAAGAACCGGAAGATTTTGTCATTGCCACGGGGACGCAATACTCCGTGCGAGACTTTGTCGAAAAGTCGGCATTGAGACTGGGACTCCATCTCAAATTTGAGGGGGACGGGGTTGATGAGATTGGCGTCGTCTCCGAGATTGAAAACGCGCAAGCCGATCATTTGAGTAAAGGGGACGTCATCATACGATTGGACAGCCGGTATTACAGGCCAACGGAAGTTGAAACTTTATTGGGCGATCCCTCCAAAGCGCGGCGCAAACTGGGTTGGCGCCCCAAAACGACATTCGATGAGCTGGTTGCGGAGATGGTGGATGAAGACCTGAAACTGGCGCAGCGCGACGAACTCGTCAAACGTTCAGGTCATAAGGCGTTTTCTCATTACGAATAGTCGGTAGTCTCAGACATGCTTAAAAATGATATGCGCGTTTATGTTGCCGGTTGCCATGGCATGGTGGGCTCTGCCGTCGTTCGCGCGCTGGAAGAAAAAGATTTCTCTGTTGTCACGTCAGGAAGACGCGCGCAGCTTGATCTGACCAATCAAGCGGATACGCTTCGTTTTTTAGAAAAGTCAGACATAGATTACGTCATCATAGCAGCGGCAAAAGTGGGGGGCATTCACGCCAATAACGAATATCCTGCGGAATTCATTTATCAAAATCTGATGATCGAATGCAATCTGGTGAACGGGGCCTATCGCACCGGCGTTCAGGGGCTCATGCTTATGGGGAGTTCCTGTATTTATCCAAAACTGGCCAGCCAGCCGATGGATGAAAATGCATTGCTGACCGGCCCGCTTGAACCCACGAACGAGCCTTACGCCGTTGCCAAAATTGCGGGCATTAAGATGTGCGAATCTTATAACCGTCAGTATGAGACTGATTACCGGTCTATTATGCCGACAAACCTCTATGGGCCTAACGATAATTATGGCGGCCAGGACAGTCATGTGATTCCGGCTCTGATCAAAAAATTTCACGAAGCTAAAATGGCGGAACTTTCCTCGGTAGAGGTGTGGGGGACGGGCAAAGCGCGGCGCGAGTTTTTGCATGTGGATGATCTGGCCGCGGCGTGCCTTCACGTGATGACGCTTTCTCAAGAGGTTTATCAAAAACACACGGCGCCCATGTTGTCGCATATCAATGTCGGGTACGGCGAAGACGTCGCCATTGGGGATCTGGCGCATCAAATAAGAGACGTTATCGGCTATCGCGGCGACGTGATATTTGACGTCAGCAAGTCGGACGGCGCGCCGCGCAAGCTTCTTGATTCGCATAAGTTGAATTCATTGGGATGGCGGCCCAATATATCATTGGAAGACGGTTTGGCGGACGCCTATCAAGACTATCTGCGCCAATTGGAGAATGCCGGCTAGCTTGGATTCACGCGCCCTTGCTCTCCTTAGTTAAAAAACTTAATGTTGCAACTCACTTTGCGCTGGGGGGCGATATGGTTGAAACCGAGGAGCGAAAACTGCCGGTCTTTAAAACGGTTGGCCGCGCCTATTGGTTTTTGTTCAAAAATTTCTTTGAAATTTTACGCGTCTCTTGGTTTGGCGTGCTGATTTACGTGGCGCTGTTTGGCCTCGCGTTTTTTGCCGTGTCCTTTTATGCGCAATTTTCCTCTCTCAACCCATTTTCAGAAAACCGCACTGTGATCCTGTTTGCGGCTTGGATTGGCGCGGTTTTTCTCATCCAAATCATGCTTGTTATGGCGATAATGCGCGTGTTTTTTGATAGGCCGCGGGGAAGTGGATTCATATATTTGCGGTTTGGCGTTCCTGAGGCGCGGTTTATCGCTTTTGATATGATTTGGCTATTGATCGTCGCCGCTATAATGACGGTTTATTTTTTAACTTATTGGGGTTTGACGCTTATATTACCGCCAGCGCTGTCTTATTTCATCTTGCTTTTCGATAATGTCATTATCCTGATTCAACAATCGGCGGCGATGGTTGCAATTCTTTCAATTCTTTACGTGATTACCGCAATAGTTTTAGCTGTCGCTCTGATGGCGCCTTTGATCATTATCGGCATGCGTTTTGCCATCGCGCAATCGACGATTATGGCTGAGGATAAAATTGGCCTTATGCGGACATGGCGCCTCACCCAGGGAAATTTTTGGCGACTGCTTGGCGCCTATATTTTGGCGTGGATTCCGTTGCTTGGGTTTGAGGCGCTTCAACGCGCTTTTCTGCCGATGGAGTTTGAAAAAAAGATTTTGAGCATTCCGCCGGGCAATTTGGACATGCTGCGCGCCTTGGTGACGCCCACGGATATTGTAGAGCTTATCGGTGTGGCGTTTGTTTCTTATTTAACGCTTTGGGCGGTTATGGGGGGCGTTTCGGGCGCCGCTTACCGGGCGTTGGCGGCGCCGGTCAATGAGTGAGGCGCCTTCAGACGAACCACGCGCATCAGTGATGGGACGGTCTTAAAGAGGTAAATCAATCACCTTGCCATTCAAAGTGATTTTCCCATTCTCAAAACTATATTCACTGCGATAAGCATTGCCCTCAATGTCCTCTACAAGAAAACCTTGTGCGACAAAGCCGTCAATCGATTGTTGCACCACTTGCGTCATTTGTTCATCTGTCATCTGCGCGCCAAGTGCGGCTAATTGCGGCTCTAAAATTCTGCTTGCCATATCGTGAGCAAGGGAGCGGGGGATAACGAGCTGCCCTTCAGATGTAACGCGGTTGATCAGGTTTTGGATATCTTTGAGATCAATGTCTCCGCCGCCATCAAAATGTATGCCCATATTGGATGCGAGCGTTCCCGATGGCAGGGTAAAGCTGAAATCCCGCATGATGTATTCCGGAGAGCTCTGCAAAAATGAAATACCCAGATTTTCTCCTTCCTCCAACAGCATTTTCTGGAGTGCGTTCGCGTCTCCCATGTTGAGGCCAAGAATAAGAGTGTAATACGCATCGAATGCCTTCTTATCAATATTGCGAAAAATGGCGTCAAATTTACCATTCGTAACTTCGAATTCATCGAAACGCATGGATGGAAGATCAACGACCATGTCGCTATGAACCACAGGCCCCTCGTCCCAGGTATTAGAAGTTAGCGTGAAGCCGTCCATGGAAAATGCAGTGGCGGCCGTATTCGATTGCACGGCGCCAATGCTGAACGAACTTTTCCCGCCCCACATATAGTCCGTGACCTTATCGCCATCGATTTTCATTTCGATATTGTCGATGTTCATTGTGACTGCATCGCCTTGCACTGAAATTTGAGGTATGTGGAACGTTGCTTCGAGTTCGTCGCTGGAGCCCGCAATATCCATTTCAATATCGTTCATATCAAAGTCTCCATCACTGCTTTTGATAGAGAGTTGAGGTAAAACGGCTGATCCGGAGTAATGGCCAGTCGTGCTTGCGTATGTAAACGTTTCGGAATATCCCGACATTTTTACGGATAAATTATTCTCCTGATCGACATAGTCTATTTCGGGCAGTTTGCTTGTTCCGGAAATTTCGCCGTTAAAGCGGGTGATGAGCGTCGAGTGCGCGAGGGGCTGGTCGCCGATAAATTTGTCAACTTCCGCGATGCGACTCCAATCGGGTCTAAAATCCATTTCTTGCGCGGCCGCCGCGACAATGACGGACCCATCCACAAAGACGAGCGGTCCGTGATTGATGTGAAGCGTGAAGTCGTTCGTCGTATAGGCCGACAAATCCGCTTCGGCGAAGGTATTCAAAAACGGGACTTCGACGTGAAAATCCACCTCAGAAGAAAACCATCCGCGGCGATAATCCGCAATGGAGATTTTATAATAGACGGAAGAAGACAGTTGTTCCGTGAGGGAAGTGATTTCCAGTTCAGCGACCTGGCCGCTATAGTTCGGCGTCGTTCCCAAGATAACGGCAAAGACGGCGCTGTTGAAAATAGTTTTAAATCGCATGATTTACCCCCCCCTCACATACAAACCCCATGACCTACCTATAATAGAGCACGTTTCGCCTGTGGGGGCCATCACCAAAGGAGGCTCTCTCTCCTTGCGCTATTTCGCAACTTGGCCCATGTTTATGGCTCAATTTCATTGGGTGGCAGGCGCATGGGGGCGATATGGCAGAGACGAAGAGACTAAAACTTCCCGTATTTAGAACCGTGGGCAGAACTTACGGGTTTTTGTTTAAAAGATTTTTTGAAATTCTGCGCGTGAGTTGGTTTGGTATTGTGGGTATGGCTGTGGTTATTGTAGGCATGTTTGCGATGATTATGGGTGTGGGCGGCGATCTGCGGGAGGGGGCGCCAATCGTGGCAATGAGCCCTGCCGAAATGTTAGAGGAGCCTCTCTTTTATATTTTTCTTCTCGCCTATATTCCGATGTTTGTCTTCATTGTGATGGTGTCGGTTGGCGTTACGAAAGTATATTTTGATCTGCCGCGCGGTTCAGGCGCATTCTATTTCAAACTAGATGGTGCGTTCTGGCGCGTTCTGGCGGCGTATATTCTCTATTTCCTGTTTTATATTACGCTGGATTCGGCCCTGTCTGGAGGTATGGTTGCTCTGTTGGGGTTAGCGTCTGCGCAGGGCGGTAGCGATCCTCAAAATATTTTTCAGCAATTTTCAACGCCAATAGGCATCGTTTTTATTATTGGCGCTATGATTTTGTATTTTCTTTTTCTGTTTATTTCGCTGCGGATCAGTCTGCTTGTTCCCGCCGCCGTTACGGATGGCGGCCTTGGCTTTTCGCGATCTTGGCGTTTTATGAAAGGGAATGTGTGGAGGCTTATCGGCGCTTATTTAGTGATGATCATTTTGTTTTATGTGCTGATGGCCGCGCTAATAATTGGATTGGCCAGCGCCGCTACTGCGATAGGCGCTTTTGCCCAATGGGGAGAACCCCCGGGTACGCGCAGCGTGTTGGTCATGATGATTCCAGTTTTTTTTCTATTCTATTCAGTTTTTTTCGGAGTGTTGATTGGGTTGGGATCGGCGGCATATAAAGCACTTCGGCCAAACGAAAACGCCACACTGGTGGATGGCGAAGTACAGGTTGCGGCTTAAGCAGACAGTCTCTTCTTCCGCGCCGCCTTTGCCTTAGACGTTTTGCCTTTTGCGGTTTTACGCGGAGTGGGGGCTTTGACCAGGGCGGCGCGCTTTTTCGCAGGTCTTGGCGCACGGGCTTTTGCGCCTTTGAGGAGCGCCTTTAAATAGTGTCCGGTGTAACTCTGCTTGACGCGCGCCACGTCTTCCGGCGCGCCGGCGGCGACAATCTCGCCGCCGCCCACGCCGCCCTCCGGGCCGATATCGATGATCCAGTCGGCGGTTTTGATCACTTCCAGGTTATGTTCGATCACCACAACCGTGTTGCCCTGGTTAACCAATTCGTGCAACACCTCCAGGAGTTTGCGCACGTCTTCGAAATGCAGTCCCGTGGTCGGCTCGTCCAGAATATAGATGGTGCGGCCGGTCGCGCGTTTGGACAGCTCCTTGGCGAGTTTGACGCGCTGCGCTTCGCCGCCCGACAATGTGGTCGCCTGTTGGCCGACTTTGATGTAATCGAGCCCCACGCGTTTCAGCGTTTCCAGCTTGTCGCGGATGGCGGGCACGGCGCGGAAAAAAGCGGCGCCTTCTTCCACTGTCATATCCAGGACGTCGGCGATGGATTTGTCCCGGAATTTTATTTCCAGAGTTTCGCGGTTATAGCGCTTTCCTTTGCACACGTCGCATTGCACATAGACGTCCGGCAGAAAATGCATTTCGATTTTTATCACGCCGTCTCCCTGGCACGCTTCGCAGCGCCCGCCTTTGACGTTGAACGAAAAACGCCCCGGCTTGTAGCCGCGCGTTCCCGATTCCGGCAGGCCGGCGAACCATTCGCGAATGGGCGTAAAGGCGCCGGTGTACGTGGCGGGGTTGGAGCGGGGCGTGCGGCCGATGGGGGATTGGTCGATGTCGATGATCTTGTCGATGAAGGCTGCGCCCTCAATGGCGTCATGGGCGCCGGGATGGGCTTTTGCGTTGTGCAGCTTGCGGGCCAGGGCGCGGTA
>JAJFIM010000024.1 GCA_021774995.1 Alphaproteobacteria bacterium
CCGGCGCTGAGCGCGGCGGCGCGCCCAAACCCTAAAGATTTCAGCGCTTCCACCGTGCGCGGCGCCAATCCCTCCAGCGCCCCTTTCGGGCGCGCCCGCGCGATGAGAATGACGGCCATGCCGAGCTCTTTCAACCGCACAGCCGTGACGGCCCCCGCTGGACCGCCGCCAATCACCGCCGCATCAAAATCAGACTGTTCAGTCATTTAATCTCGTTCCAGAGATTTCGGTCTTGGCGCACTCTAACAGGCTTTGCCCGGACAAAGAAAAAGTGCGCCCCTGATGAGGGACGCACTTTAACTCATTACTTTTCTTTTCAGGCGCCAGCCTGAATTCCAGTCTTAAAGATGAGCCGCCGCTCTGACGCCCCACCACCGCGGCCGCCCAAAGGCCTGCTGGTTGAAGCCAAAAAATCCAGTGAAGTCGAAAGTATAAACTTTGTATTCTTCTTCAAAGGCGTTTTGCACGAAACCGCCCAGCTCCCACCTTCTGTCAGGACTGTAATAGGTTGCGCGGAAATTCCACACATCATACCCATTTTCGCTGGAGACGGGATGGTTTTGAATATCAAAGAACGTTTTGTTTTGATAAGAGGCGTCGACTTGAAAAGCGATCGAGCCCATATCGTCTAGTTCATGCTCATAACGCACTAAGCCATTCAACTGCACTTTAGGCGCCAGAACCATGCGCCGGTCACGAGGTACGCCCAGTGAATCGGCGACGTTCTTAGCCTCTGCTTTTGGCAGATAGGAAATCCCGAACAACATGTCCAGACCATCAACAGGATTAAGCGTAACCTCCGCCTCGGCGCCAATCACTTTGGCGTCCGCGTTGACGATGACTTGGCTTAATCCCTCGAAGGTAAACGCCTGGAAGTCTTCATAATCATAATAGAAGCCAGCAGCATTGATACGGGCGCGTCCATCGAGAAGGGTCGCTTTGAACCCGGCCTCATAGGAAGTGAGAGTTTCTTCTTTGTAAGGAATTTCTCCCGGCACATTCGATCCGAATACACCGCTTGAGTCGAGGATGCCTGTATTAAAGCCGGCCGATTTGGTGCCGCGCGACACAGTGGCGTAAAGCAATGTGTCTTCATTGGGCCGGAAATCGATCCCGATTCGCCCGGTAACATTATCTGTTTTTTGCTCCGCTAGCCCACCATTGGTGGCTTTATTAAAGACAAATCCAACAGGCCCGCAACAACCCGAAATGTCAGTACTCAGATAATTGAGTTCTTTGTTCTCTTTTGTGAAGCGCAATCCCCCAATCAGGGTCAATTGCTCGGTCAGATCAAATTCCGTCTGACCAAAGAGCGACCAGGATGTGGTCTCCTGTTTATATTCCACGTCTATGTTCACAAATCCAAGTCCCGTTGTATCCAGATCCGGAGATCCGTCCACTTCTTGGTCGAAGAAATAGAAGCCGCCGGTCCAGCGCAGACGTTCGCCTTCCTGGGCAATCCGCAATTCCTGCGTAAACTGATCGATTTCAGCCGAAAAAGTCGGGTTAATCAGCGGAAATGGACTTTGCTCCGTGTCTTCTTCAAAAAAGCGCTCAAACTTCTCATAAGCTGAAACGGAGGTCAGGGTCAGCGTATCGGTGAGATCCCAATTAACAGTGGCGGAAGCGCCGCGGTTTTCAATCTTCAAACCGCCATTGCGATCATAAGATCCCTTCCAGGGCGAACCGTCCGTATCTTTATAGCCGAACGCATCGCACCCGGCGCAAGTTGCATAAAAATCGACACTGTCAGGCAAGGCCAGAGAAACACCAGACGCGTCAGCAAACGTCGCCTGATGTTGCCAGGAACCGGCGAGCGAATCATCTTCCGAGGCGTGTACATTGACGAGAACGCTAAAAGTCTCGTCAGGTTCAAACAGAACCTGAACGCGGCCCGCCAGATTATCCGTATCGTTGGGATCTTTGAAACCAGGATTGAGATTTTTTACATAACCGTCAAATTTATTGCCCGCCACAGACGCGCGCACCATCACATTATCGGTGATCGCCCCGCCGGCGGCCACTTCCCATTTTTTCTGGTCATTGCTGCCATAGGTAAACTCGCCGTAAGCCTCAAATTCTTCAGTTGGCTTTTTGGTGACGAATTTGACGATGCCGCCTGTTGTGTTGCGACCGTAAAGAGTGCCTTGCGGTCCGCGCAACACCTCGACGCGCTCCAGATCAAAGAGCTGGAAGGTGACGCCGGACAGCGCGCTCATATAAGTCTCGTCCACATAGACCGCGACCGGGCCTTCATTGTTGTCGTTAAAGTCATTCAGGCCCACACCGCGCAATGTCAGCGAGGCATTGTTGCCTTCAGCCGTTGGCGTGCCGAAAGTCAGACCCGGCGTCTGATTGACGATGTCAATTGAGTTGGTAAACCCAAGGTTTCTAATCTGTTCGCCGCTAAAGGCGGTGACGGAAACGCTGGTGTCTTGAATCAATGTCTCGCGCTTATAAGCGGTCACGGTGATTTCGCCCAGAACCGCTGCAGAAGCGGCGATTGGCGTCATCACCACCATCGAGGCCAGAAGCGTTAGGCTTGCTGAACTCAAGAATTTAGATTTGTTGGCATGTGTCTTCATGACGTTCCCCCTAGTCAGAATAAATCGGTGTCATACCCGCGTGAATGAGTATTAGTTTATGTATGAATGAAATAACTGTATCACCCAAAATCGCCGAGTACAATTTTAATTGTCCTGCATAACATGATATAGTCTTATATTACGAGACAAAATCCGCCATTTTCCTACATTCGAGAGAAATATAGATAATTTTCTCTCATTTTCTCGCACAAAACGCCGTGCGAACGTCCACATTTTACTCTTTTAATTTTGAGAGGGGCAGAGACATTCCGGTCCTCAGAAGTATCAAAATCCCGCTGATTTTCCCCAATTTTGGTATCTGAACAGGCGCAGCGCCTTCATGTTCGGGCGCTGCTTCTCCTGACATATAAAAGCATCATAAGTACAGACATCGCCCGTCCTGCGATCCGCGTATAATTCTGTTACAAAAAATCTTAAATTTTGTTTTTCTTGTATTCTGTTGCTTTTTTACAACGAGCGGCTGCGGCTCATCCAGCGCCGCTCGCGGGCGCCCGCTTCAGCATATTTCGCGACACGAAAATTAAAACCCAAACGCCGATTCCAAGCAGAGTTCCAAGAATAAAAAAACTGCGCATGAGTAGAAACGGCGTCCCGTCAAATGTGAGAGTGACAACCGCCGCCGAGAGCGCCGAGCTTCCAATCTGCGCCGCGCCAACAAGTGACGCCGCTAGGCCGGCCGCCCGTGGATAGGGCTGAAGCGCCATCACCGTCACGGTTGGAATCAAAGTAGCCACACCAGCCTCAACCAGCATCAAAGCAAAAACACTGCCCCAAAAGGAAGGGGTTTGAGAAAATGACAGCAGAAGAAGAATAACGCTGCCAACGAAGACCAATCCCGCCCCTTGCGCTAAGAGAAATTTCAATCCGAGACGCCGGATCAAGTTTCCGTTCAGCCAAGCCGCCCCCCCGTAAGCCAGACCGATAAAAGCAAAAATATAGCCAAAATTCTGACTCGACAGACCAAAAACAGTCATGAAGAGATAAGGAGATCCCGCCACATATAAGAACAACACCCCCCCTGACAGCGAGACCACGATCACGCTCAGGACACAGCTTTTATGGTTGAAAAAATTCGCGGCATCCGATGAAAATTGTTTAAAAGCCGAAACCCGCCGGGTGATTTTCCGCGGCGATTCCGGCATTAAAAAATAGGTGATTGAGAGGAAAACAAAGCCTGTGAGAAACATAAAGACAAAAATAGCGCGCCAATCGAAAATGACCAGAATATAGGCTCCCACCAGCGGGGCAAAGACGATCGCAAACGCCATGATCGCCGTCATATGCGAGAGCAGGCGCGCCCCTTCTATGCCCTCATGGTAATCCCTCACGATGGCGCGCCCAAGAACCGCGCCCACTGAAGCGCCAATGGCCTGCAAAAACCGAAATCCAATGACCTGCTCAATCGTAACAGACAGCATGCAAGCCAAACTCGCCGCAACATAAAGACTGAGGCCGACCATTAAAATTGGTCTGCGTCCAAATCTGTCTGATATCGGCCCCCACATCAATTGTCCGGCGGCGTAGCCGAGCATAAAAACGCTGATGGTGTGCTGCGCAATGGCCTGGCCAGTGGACAGATCCTCGGCCAGTCTGATCAAAGCCGGCAGGACGATGTCGATCGACATGGCGGTGAGGCCGATCAGAGACCCGAGAAAGATCGTGAACCACGCGCTGTCAGTTTTCATTTTCATTCAGTCACTACCTGGAATCAGGGGGCTTGGCGCTGTGTTGAGGCGACTCAGACACATCAAAAGTAACGCCCCTTAACTTCGGGGCGATCATTTAGAAAAAGGATATTGGCCAGTCCTCTATAAAGGACTGAGGTTTCTCGTCGGGAGATAAAGCGCGATAGCGACCGCCGGTAAACACCATGGAAGAACGATCCCAGTGGCGAAAGGTTTTCACCTCCCCAACCAGAATCACGTGATCGCCCCCATCAAATTGATTGTGCATCTGGCACTCAAACTGCGCTGCGCAACCTGGAAAAAGCGGCGCCCCGCCCAAGCCGTTCTCAAACTTTACGGAAGCAAACTTATCCCCGCCGGGCCGCGCAAACCGATTTGAAATATCCTGTTGGCCTTCACCCAAAATATTTACCGCAAATGTGGATGCGCGCATGAATGTTTCAAAGCTAAGCGCCGATCTCATAATACTCCAAAGAATGAGTGGCGGATCAAGCGACACGGAGCTGAAAGAATTCGCCGTCATACCCACCGGCGCGCCTGCTTCGTCGCGCGTGGTGACAATCGTCACGCCGGTGGGAAAGGCACCCAACGCCCGGCGAAAATTAAAGGCGTCAAAGGTCTCCGGCTCACCCGCTTGATCTTCTCGTTCAACAGTTTCCGACACGTCATTTATTCTCATTTTTGGGTGAGGCTGAGATCTAGCCCAAGCAGTTTCTGCGCATTGAGCGACACCATGCCTCTGATTTCTTCTGTTGTATAGCCTAGGTCAAGACAGGTGGCGATCACATGACGAAACCCCTCAACAGGCGTGGGGTTTCCCACCTGACCTAAGTCTGAGCCTAGGATCGTTTTATCGACGCCGCCCGCTTTAATCATAGCGTCGAGTTCTTGGGGGACGTAAAAATGAAACTTCGAACCGGGTATAAACATGCACATGGAGTGCTCTAGATAGGCCCCCATGGCGGTCAACGCGCTCATCTCCTCTAGCGTCGCATCAATCAAATAAGAAGGGTGGTTGACCAGGAGCCGCTTCACCCCTGCCTGATGTGCGTATTCGAATAACGGCCAAATTTCGGACATATGAAGGTGTCCGGCGGAGAGCACGATATCAGCCTCGGCGATCAGATCGACGATGAATTTGACCTCATCTGTTAAACTTCCCCCTTCATCCAGAACGGTGAGCGGCGTCGGCGCCAGCATTTTTTCTTTCGTTGTGGGGAATTTTTTATCGAAATCCTTGTCTTTATTATGATGGTCGATATGGTTTTTCGCCGAAAATGTGGGCATCCAGACAAGGCGCGCCCCGAGTTTGATGCCGTGATCGACGGCGTAATGATTTAATCCGCCTACTGTATTGTTCAAGGGCACGCCCGAGAGCAGCATAACGTTTAACTTCGCAAAATGCTTGTTGAGCAACTCCGTGATGGGCGCAGCCGAATAATAATGATCCTTGATCAGCAAGGCGCCCATGCCGGCGCCGGCGGCTTCCAGCAGCACTTCAATATGATCAATGCGCCGGTCCATAACGGAAGGCCCAGAGTGGCAATGCAGATCAATCGCGCCTTCCAGGAGGCTCTCGATCAGTGCGGGATCATGGGAGGCCGAAGTGGCGGTCTGCGTCATAAGAAATATCCTTCAGGTCGATTGAATTGATTTGACGAGGCTTGCGACGGCGCCTTTCAGAAGGCTTTGGTCCGTTCCAATCACAAACAGAGTGACGCCCCGGGAGTCGAACGCGTCTATTTGAGAGCCTTGGCTAAGAAAAATCCCGAGCCGTTTGGATTTCGCGCGCGCCGCCGCGCAGACGCGCTTGACAGCCTCATTCACGCGCGGGTCGTCGAGGCTGGCCGCGCCAAGCGACACCATCAAATCGGCCCGGCCGATAAAGAAGCAGTCAACGCCGTCCACGCCCATAATCTCGTCAATGGAGTCCACTGCTTCCCTGTCTTCAATTTGGCCAATGACGATGACGCCCGAATCAGCTTCCCTGATATAGGCCTCCAAATCGGGACGGCCATAGTCGCCCGCTCTGTGCGAGTTTGAAAACCCGCGCAGCCCGTTTTTATAGCGCGCCGCCTGGACCACTTGTTTTGCCGTTTCAGCAGACATGAGATGCGGCGCAACAATCCCCGCCGCGCCCATATCCAATACGCTGAGAATGGTTGCGGGGTCTGCGTCGGGAACCCGCACCAAAGCCGGCATGGCGCCCGCCCGCGCCGCCAGCAAGCATGCGTCCAATGACGCTTTGTCGAAGGGCG